>CAIVKO010000209.1 GCA_903906515.1 Akkermansiaceae bacterium | reverse complement strand
GTTGATTTTCCCACCGCTTTTGTGACATCGTCCAAGAATAAGAATATGCCTGCCCCTGCCAACCCGCCCGCCAACCTGCAAACGCTCGCCGAACAAGTTCTGCTGCAAAACCACGCACCCGCTGCCGTACTGACCAATGCCGAGGGCGACATCCTCTTCGTCAGTGGCCGCACCGGGCGCTACCTCGAACCCGCCGCAGGCAAAGCCAATTGGAATATCTTTGCGATGGCGCGCGACGAATTGCGTGCCAGCCTGGCCGCGGCCTTTCAGAAAGCGAATCGTCAGAAGAAGCCGGTCACCGTGCGCGGACTCAAAGCGGGCACGTTTGGCGGAACACATTTCACGGACGTGACGGTGCAGACGCTCACCGAACCCGAAGCCCTGCGCGGGCTGGTCATGATTGTCTTCACGGAAACGCCCGGCTCTTTACCGGTGGTAAAATCGCGCACATCCAAGAGCGTATCGCAAAGCAAAGCGGTGCAGGAACTGGATCTTGAATTACAGGCAGCCCGCGAGGAAATGTGCGGCATGCAGGAAGAATCCCAAATCACACAGGAAGAACTCAAATCCATGAACGAGGAGATGCAGTCCACCAACGAGGAACTGCAATCCACCAACGAAGAACTCACCACCTCCAAGGAGGAAATGCAATCGCTCAACGAAGAATTGCAGACCGTGAATGCCGAACTGCAAAACAAGTTGGACGAGCTAACCACCGCGAGCGGCGACATGAAGAATCTGCTCAACAGCACGCACATTGCCACGCTGTTTCTGGATAGCGCACTGAAGATCCGGCGCTTCACGGAACAGGCCACCAAGATCATCCAACTCATTCCCGGCGACGTGGGTCGCCCCATCACCGACCTCGCATCCACCCTGATATATCCGGAACTCCCCGACGATGCCAACAAGGTATTGCGCACACTGGTGCCGGAAGAGAAGTGCTTGTCCACCGGCGATGGACGATGGTTCGATCTGCGCCTGATGCCCTATCGCACCCTGGATGACCGGATTGACGGCGTAGTCATGACCTTCACCGACATCACGGAAACCAAGCTCAAAGAGGACGCGTTGTGCCAAGCCAATGACCTGCTCCGACTGGCGGTTGTCGCGCGCGATGCACACGATGCCATCACCGTGCAGGATCTCGACGGCCACACCATCGCTTGGAATCCGGGTGCAGTGCGGTTGTATGGCTGGAGCGAAACCGAGGCGCTGGCCATGAATGTGAACGACCGGATTTTACCAGCGGAGCGCCCGGAAGCGCTGGCCAAACTGGTCCAGTTAAGCCAGGCGGAAATCCTGGCCCCATATCACACTCAACGCCGCGCAAAAGATGGTTCGATCAAGGATGTCTCGATCATCTCCACCGCGCTGGTGAACGCGGCCGGTAAAATGTATGCCATCGCCACCACGGAAAGAGTGATCGAAGCCAACGAATGATCTAGCAAACAAAACCGCGTCATGAAGAATAATCCGGTTCAATCCGCGTTCCCCCACTAGAAAAGTAGCGACTAACAATGAAACCATTCACTGACAAGGCAGCGCTTCGGCACGCGGCGGAAGCGCGGTTGAAAAAACAAAACCAGACCGGCTCGACACAATCGGAAGAGGACGTGCGCTGGCTCCATCACGAATTGGAAATCCACCAGATCGAGTTGGAGATGCAGAACGACGAACTGCGCAGGGCGCAGATGGAAATCAACTTGGGATTGGAAAGCTACACCGAGCTGTTCGATTTTTCGCCGGCTGGCTATTTCAACCTCACCGCCGACGGCACCATCCGCATGGCGAACCACACCGGCGCGGGTCTGCTAGGCATTGGGCGGGCTCATTTGCTCGGCAAGCAGCTGGGGCCGCTAGTGGCGGAAGGCGACCGTAATACTTTCAACGAATTTCTCACCCGCGCTTTCATTGGCTCGGAAAATGAAACCTGTCGTGTGCAGTTGGCTACGGATGGGCAACCGCCGCTATTCGTCCGCCTCGATGCCAAACGCTCCACTGAAGACGACATCTGTCGCGTTACGATGCTCGACGTCACCAAGCGCAAGCAGGCGGAGGAGGCGTTGCTCAAAATCAAACGGGCGCTGCAAACCGTCACCGATTGTAACCGGATACTGGTGCGGGCCACGTCCGAACTGGAGATGCTGCAGGAGATTTGCCGGGTAATCGCCGAGCAGGGCGGTTACCGCATGGTATGGATCGGTTTTCCCGGTGCGGATGAAAAAAAATCCCTGAGCGTGGCCGCCCACGCCGGCTTTGAGGCGGGTTATTTGAACATAGCAAAAATCAACTGGCGGGAAGACGACGTGCGCGGTCAGGGACCATCCGGCATCGCCTTTCGCACCGGAGAAATCGTGGTCTGTAACGATTTCCAAACCGACCCTACCACCGGCCTCTGGCAGGCGGAGGCGCAGGCACGCGGTTACGCATCCTCGATTTCCCTACCGTTGAAATATGCCAAGGAATGCTTCGGGGTGATGATGATTTACGCCAGCCAGACCGACGCATTCCAAGACAAGGAGCGGCAGTTGCTAGCGGGTTTGGCGGACGATTTAAGTTTCGCCATGGACGCCCTGCGCACCAGCCAGCGGCATGCGGAAGCCATGGCGTCGCTCGCGGCGAGTGAGGTGCGATTCCGGAAATTATTTTACGATCACTCCGCCATCAAAGTCATCACGGATGCGGATACGGGAAAAATCGTGGACGCCAACGCAGCGGCGGAGCGCTTCTACGGCTGGTCGGTAGAGCAACTCAAGCGGATGACGATCAGCCAGGTCAACATGCTTGACGAAGAAGGGTTGAAAACCGCCATTGGGAAAACCAAGAAGGGTGAGCAAAATGAATATGAATTCAAACACCGACTGGCGGACGGCTCCGTTCGGGACGTGACGGTGTTTATCAACCCGATGAACATGGAAGGCAAGACCCTGTTCTATTGTATCATCCAGGACATCACCGAGCGCAAGCAGGCGGAGGCAGACCTGTTAGAGAGCGGGCGGTTGGTCAGCGACGTGCTGAATTCACTCGGATCTCTCATGGTGGTACTGGACGAACGCGGTAATATTATGGCGGTCAACGGAGCATGGCAGAGCTTTGCCGCCGAAAATGGTGGCGATCAATCCAAGCTGGGGGTCGGAGCGAACTATCTGGAGGTGTGCAAGATGAGCCTGACTGAAAACGTGGATGAAACCGCGTCGGCGGTATTGCATGGTATTCAGGCGGTGCTCGATGGCACCAAGCCGGCTTTGTTTCTGGAGTATCCGTGCCATTCGCCGACTTCGAAACGCTGGTTCGCCATGAAAGTCCGCCCGTTTAGCGGAAACCGCAAAGGTGCGGTCATCGAGCACGAAAACATCACCGAGCGCAAGCTGGCGGAAGCGAAGGCGCGCGAAAGCGAAATGCGTTTCACCATCATGGCCGATGCCGTACCCGTGCTCATCTGGGAGGCTGGCACGGACATGCTTTGCTGCTATTTCAACCAACCGTGGCTGGACTTCACGGGACGGACGCTGGCCCAGGAAACAGGCAATGGCTGGTCCGAGGGTGTGCATCCGGACGACCTCGCCCACTGCATGGAAATTTACACGCGCAGCTTCAACGCGCGGCAGGAATTCCAGATGGAATACCGACTGCGCCGTCGCGATGGAGAATATCGTTGGCTGCTCGACCATGGAACTCCGCGTTTTCAGGCTGACGGTGCCTTTGCCGGTTACATCGGTTCGTGCGTGGACATTACCGAGCACAAGCGGGCGGAGGAAAAACAACGAGTGCTCTCCCAGCGGTTGGAGTTGGCCACGCATGCCGGCGGCGTGGGCATCTGGGACTGGGACATTGTAAATAACGATTTGATCTGGGATGATACGATCTGTGAGATCTATGGCGTCCCGCACGGAGGTTTCACCGGCGGTGTCATGGAGTGGAGCGAACATCTTCATCCAGACGACCGGAGCCGTGTGGGAGATGATCTTCAGGCGGCCCAGCGTGGCGAGCGCGAATACGCGTCCGAATTCCGTATCATTTGGCCCGACGGCTCCATCCATCACATCAAGGCGAACTCGCAGACATTCTTTGACGAGAACGGCAAACCCCTCCGCATGGTGGGCACCAACATCGACATCACCGAGCGCAAACAGGCGGTGGCGGAATTGGCTGCGAGCGAAAAGCGCCACCGGGCGATCATTGATAGTTCCCCCGTCCCGCAGGCGGTGAACGACGAGCAGCAGAACATCACCTACCTAAACCAAGCCTTTGTATCGGCCTTCGGCTACACGCAGGAGGATATTCCGACACTCGCAGATTGGTGGCCCAAGGCCTATCCCGATCCCGAATACCGGAAAATCATAACAGAAACTTGGAAAGCCCGTCTTGCGAAGGCGAAGCAGACCGGCAACGCTTTTGAGCCTCTCGAAGTCGAAGTTTGCTGCAAGGATGGTAATATCAAAACCATTCTGGCCACCGTGTCTTCGCTGTCCGAAGGCAATTATGAGGGGGAACACTTGGCGGTGCTGTATGACATCACAGAACGCAAGCTCATCGAGGAGTCTCACGCCCGTCTGGCCGCCGCAGTGGAACAGGCCGCCGAGAGCATTGTGATCACCGATCCGGTCGGCACGATTATCTATGTCAACCCGATGTTCGAGACAAGCACCGGTTATACCCGCGTTGAAGCCATTGGTCAAAACCCACGCATCCTCAAAGGCGGAAAGCAGAATGCCGGATTCTATCAAAAAATGTGGACCGTGCTCCAGCGCGGCGAAGTGTGGCAAGGTCATTTGATCAACAAGCGCAAGGACGGCTCGCTGTATGAGGAGGAGGCTATCATCTCACCCATCCGCACCACGGTGGGGAAAATCACCAGCTTCGTTGCCGTCAAACGCGACGTGACTCGCGAAGTGGAATTGGAAAACCAATTGCGCCATTCGCAAAAAATGAAGGCCATAGGCACGCTCGCAGGCGGCGTGGCGCATGACTTCAACAACATTCTCGCTGCCATTCAAATGCAGGCTGAAATCTTGGACTCCAGCGGCGGCTTGTCCGACGATCAGGCGGACCTAACCCGTGAAATGTTGGTTTCGGTGAAGCGCGCCGCCGACCTGACCCGCCAGTTGCTGTTGTTCAGCCGGAAACAAGTCATGCAACCGGACCATTTGGATTTGAATGAATCCGTCACCAGCATGACCAAAATACTGACGCGTGTCCTCGGTGAAAATATCGAAGTGAGACTCAAGCTTGCGGAACAACCATTACCCGCCGATGCCGACGCCGGGATGCTGGATCAGGTATTGATGAACTTGGCCATTAACGCCCGCGATGCCATGTCCGGCAATGGCCAGTTGGTCATCGAGACGGTCGGCGTGGAATTCGACGAGTCCACCGCGGCCCAGACCTCCCAGGCACGGCCCGGAAAATTTGTGTGTCTAAGCGTGAGCGACACCGGCTGCGGGATCTCACCGGAAAACCTTCCCCGGATTTTCGAACCGTTCTTCACCACCAAGGACGTCGGCAAAGGCACCGGATTGGGATTGGCCACCGCCTTCGGCATCGTCCAACAACACAAGGGCTGGATCAACGTCTATAGCGAAGTCGGCCAAGGGACAACCTTCAGAGTCTATCTGCCCCAGTTAGCGGAAACACACGATGCCAAAATCATCAAAGAACTGTCTCCCCCTGCCAGAACCGGCTCGGAAACCATCCTGCTTGTGGAGGACGAATCCACGCTGCTGGGTTTGATGCGAATGATTCTTACCCAGCTCGGCTATCGGGTATTGGAAGCCCCCACCGGCGTGAAGGCCATGGAAGTCTGGCTGGAACACAGCACCGATATCCATTTGTTGCTGACGGATTTGTTCATGCCCGATGGACTGAACGGAAAGGAACTGGCACACCGACTCCTCGCGGAAAAACCGAACCTGAAAGTCGTTTACATGAGCGGCTACAGCGCCGATATTATCGACAAGGATTTCGCGCTGAAGGAAGGCGAGAATTTTCTCGCCAAGCCGTTTGACCCCAAAAATCTCGCCCGGATCATCCGCGACAACCTGGATAAACCCACGCCGTTGAAACCCATAAAACGGCCACAGCGACGCAAAAGTTGACTCTGAAGAATGCCAAATCATTTTCCGGTCGTGATACCAAATTTCATGGGATTCCAAGGCTGGGTCAGGACATCTTTGATTCTTGCACTTTCGAGATATCCCCAAAAGAAATCTTGGCAAAGCGGCTCAAATCATTAAGATCTCAGCAGGTGAAGACCGCTGTAAAACCTTCAGATTCCGCCAAATCCCGGCCTACGCGGAACTTGCTTTATTTCAAAATTGCAGCTTTTCTAAACCCTCTCATTTCCTACCGTCCGATCCACACCCATTCCTTGCCCTCGCCTCTTCCCGTGCTGCGAATCCCTTGCTTGATCCTGATGATGACGTTCGCAGCAGTCGGCCTGCTGCGGGCGGGCTCGGCCGCACAGATTTTCGAGCTCCACTCCTACTCCCAGGAATACCCGTGGACCCAGAGCCAGCAAGCGGGGTTTATTGAAACGCTTTCGAAAGATCCGCGGGTCAAAATCTCGGTGATCACCGAATACATGGATACCAAGCGGCGCGTCTATGACCCAAGCTACGCGGACGATTTGGAACGCCATCTACGGATCAAATACGCAGGCTACAAGCCGGCGCTCATCTACGTAACCGACGACAACGCGCTGATCTTCGCCCGCGACCACCTCGTCAAAGTCTTCCCCGGCACCCCCGTCTTTTTTTCCGGAATCAATGACTACGGCCTGGGTTCATCGCTCGACCCTGGCAGTTTCACCGGGGTTTTCGAAGTGAAGGAAGTCGCTCCGAACATCTCGTGGCTGCGGGAACTGGACAAGAATGCTAACGACCTGATCTTTGTCGGAGACGGCAGCAACACCTACCAAGCAGTGGAGGCTCAGGCACGGAAAGATCTCCCCGCCACCGGCCTGCGCTCGAACTTTATCGCCGAAACCCGGCTGGACCGTGCTCTGGAGCAAGTCCGCAAACTGCCGGGGAAATACATCTTTCTAACCACCGTGGGCGGAATGACCGACGTCGACGGTCAGGTGCTTCCCCTGCGCGACATTCTCAGGAGTTTCGTGCAAACCGGACGAACTGTGGTGAGCATGGAAGATGGCTATGTCACGGAGGGTGTTCTGGGAGGCTGGGTGACAAGTGGCCGGAACCAAGGGGAGAGCGCGGCGGGACTGGCCTTCTCCCACCTGCTTGGAAAGCCGGTTTCCGAACTACCGGCGATCCTCAAGAGCCCGAACGCGCTGCTCTTTGATGATAGCGTCCTGGAAAAAGCCGGGATCACCCTGCCCCAGGAACTGAGTGCGAAAGCGGTGCTGCAAAATCCCCGGCTTGGGAGTTACGAGAGATACCATGTCCTGATTACCTACAGTCTGGCGATCTTCGCTGGGATTCTCTTTCTGCTCGTCACCGGAACCATCGTAATCCTTTCACAAAGAAACCGCGAATTGCGTCAGGCCCGCGCTGCCGCCGAGTTGGCTGAAACCGTTCAACGGGAGGCTCTCGATCACCTCCAGAAAATCGCCAGCCGCGTCCCCGGAGTCGTTTACCAATACCGCCTGCGCCCGGATGGTAGCTCATATTTTCCCTTTGCGAGTGAGGGCATCCGCGAGATCTATCAGGTCTCCCCGGAGGAAGTCCGGGAAGATGCCGCCGCCGTCTTTGCCCGAATATATCCAGAGGATCTCGCAGAGGTGACTTCCGCCATCCAGGCTTCCGCACGGAAACTCATCCCGTGGAAACAAGAATATCGGGTGAAGTTTGACGATGGTACGATCCGCGTGCTTTTCGGCAATGCCGTCCCACAACGCGAAAAGGACGGCTCGGTGCTCTGGCACGGCTTTATTTCCGATATCACCGAACGCAAGCAGTCCGAAGGGGCACTGGTCAAGACGGCCCAGAGACTAACATTGGCAACCAGGGCTGCGGGCGTTGGCATTTGGGAATTTGACATTGCTGAGGGAAAGCTGACTTGGGACGACCAGATGTTCCGCCTTTATGGGATTGCACGAACCGATTTTGGCGAGACCTACGAGGCGTGGAAAAATGCGATCCATCCGGATGACCGTCAGCGGACGGATGAGGAAATCCAAATGGCACTGAGCGGCGAAAAGGATTTTGACACCGAGTTTCGCGTCGTTTGTCCGGACGGGGAGATCCGCAACATCCGGGCTCTCTCGACCCTGCAACGCGATGCCGCCGGGCACCCCTTGCAGATGCTTGGCACCAACTGGGACATCACCGCCCTGAAACAGGTCAACGAACAACTCCAGAAAACCACCCTCCTCGCTAACCAAATGGCGAGTGAGGCCAGAGCCGCCAGCCTCGCCAAGAGTGCGTTCCTCGCGGCCATGAGTCACGAGATCCGCACCCCACTCAACGGCATCCTGGGATCGACGGAAATCCTCAGCCGCTCGGAGCTGAAGGAAAGTCAAAACGAGTTGATGCATATCATCCTAACAAGCGGCGATCTTCTCCTCTCGACCATCAACAACATCTTGGATTTTTCGAAAATCGAAGCGGGACAAATCGCGCTGGAAAATGTCGATTTCTCACTCTTGGAGGAAGTGGGAAAAGTGATCCAGGTCGTCACCCATGCAGCCCGCAAGAAAGACATCTCTCTCACTTTTGTTGCGGACCCCAAACTCCCGGCTTGTGTGCGGGGCGATGTGACCCGGCTCAGGCAGATCCTTGTCAACCTCGCTGGAAACGCCATCAAGTTCACCGAGCAGGGATCCGTGACCATCTTCTGCGAAAGCCTGGCTTCCGGTCGCATCCACTTCAAGGTGACTGACACAGGGATCGGTATTCCAACCGAAAAACTGACGATCTTGTTCGAACCGTTCACCCAGGCAGACAGTTCCACGACTCGCAAATATGGTGGCTCCGGGCTGGGGCTCGCCATTTCCCACCGCCTGGTGGAAATCATGGGTGGAGAGCTTCGCGTCGACAGCACGCCCGGTGCCGGATCGTGTTTTTCCTTCGATCTGCTTCTCCCCGTCGCAGAGGCTTCCCTGCTGGTGCGGGAACCCATAACGACGCACGGGGAGGACCGGCACTCGGAAAATTCAACCCGCGTGCTCCTGGCGGAAGACAATGAAGTCAACTGTAAGATCACAGTGATGTTCCTGAAGAGCCTCGGCGTCACCAACGTCTCCCTGGCATCTAACGGTCAAGAGGCCGTCGATCTCTGGATGAAGGAGCCGTTTGACCTCGTCCTCATGGACTGCCAGATGCCGGTGATGGATGGACACCAGGCGACCCGCCTGATACGGGAGCACGAGCAAAAGACGGATGCTCAACGTCGCCAGACCATCATTGGGCTGAGCGCAGGAGCCATGGTGGAAGATCGCCGCGCGGCAATCGCCTCAGGCATGGATGATTATCTGTCGAAGCCGATCAAGCGAAACAATTTGGCGCAGTGCCTGGATCATTGGGGGAATTCAAGCAGCAGTCATGAGTAAAATAAG
>CAIVKO010000208.1 GCA_903906515.1 Akkermansiaceae bacterium | reverse complement strand
TGTGGTCGTATCACCGAAGATGAGGTTGCCCAGGGTGAGGGCGGAATCCAGATGCACCGTGTTGTCCGCCGTGATATTCAGAGTGTTGAAGTTCGCGGTGAAGCCGCTGCCGCCGGCGATGGTGCTGCTCGACCAGTTTGCGGTATTGCTCCAGAGGCCACCGGTGGTGAGTTGGGTCCAAGTGCCGTCGGCCGCGTAAGCGGAGGAGGCCAAGGCAATGGCCGCGAGGGAAGCGGCGGCGAAGCGGTTAAAGGGGGAGTTTTTCATAAGTTTGTTTCTTCTATGGATTTCGGGGGGATCTGGGATTGGATTTTTGTCGGCTAGGAAATTGCTTTTTGGCTGAAGGAGGTTGGGAAAAGGAATCGGAGTCAGACTGGGAATGGATCGAAGTGGTGCATTGTGGACTATTTTGCCCATGGATGGGTATCCTCATTTTATAGGATGCGCATCGCCTTTATTTTCGGAGGGTTGAGGGCGTTGGCTCGGCGAGCTCGGCCATTCTGAGCGAGCAACGCGAGCGAAGACCAAACCTCCAATCGCGATGCACAAACCGCTTAAAATGCCATCTGTGAAATCGACCACGCCAGCATCTCAGACTTCCCCGGGGCGGTTCCGCTGGGCGGCGGAGAAGGATGCGAGCGCATCCAGCCCGCACGGCGATCAAGCTAGGGAGGAAGCTTAGCGATTCAATGGGTTTTAAACCGCGAATGGACGCCAATTGACGCGAATTTGAACCACTGGATTCTTCGCGTTCATTCGCGGTTGTAAAAATCCCTAGCTTGATTGCCCTGGCGATGGGGAGAAGAGACATTCGAGATTGGATGATTGGGGGAGGCCGGATTCCGGTTCATTGGCGACTCGCGCCGGTGACGATCATTGGCTCGCCCTGGGTGGTGATCTGGATTTCAAGCCAAGGATTGGGGCCAGTTCCGGCGGCATCCAACGAGACTGCCAGCGGGCCGGTGGAGATTTCTCCGGATCCGCTGACACTCATCGTCCGGAGCGGGTTCCAGTTGGCGTCGTAAACCGTTGCCGTGTCGCCGCCCTGATAGTCGAGGTATTCACCGCTCGACACCGTGCCCCGCATCGTCACCCGCCGGGTGCCGAGGGTGAGCACCGGGTTGGTGAGTGTCACTGGGATTTCGGCCAAGGCCTGGAGCCTACCGACCGTCACCGATGGTTTGGTGCGGGGAGGAACGTAACCGAAGCCGAGCTGGACCGCGCCGATTTTCTCATAGTCGCAATGCTTGGTCTCCATGCGCCAGCCCCAGCAACCCTGCGCCCAGGAAACCTCGCCGTTGGGGATCTCGATCCAGCGGCGGCCGGTGAAATCGATTGGCACGGCGTAGTCGCGGGTGCCTTGGCCTCGGATCTGCACGAGCAGGGTGGCACCGCTGCCATCGCCATCGATCTCCATACCCACGCCGCGCCGGTCGGAAAGGTCCAGTGCACCGTTCCATGACGGGAAGTCATGGTTTTCCCATAGTTCCTTCCCGTCGGCAGGGGAGGCGGTCACTCGCAACAGATCGCCTTCTTTCGTCACAACGGACGACCCGGTTTTTTTTACTTCCTGCTTGGCGGTGGGCATCATCCGCAGATTCGGTTTCGCGCCCAGCGCTGGGGTGCTTTTTCCGTCATTACCAGCGGTGAAGGTGTCGGCTGCTGGATGTTGGGTGGGCGCTGTCGCATCACCGGAGGTGGCGGTCACGGCCGGCCCATCCGGAGCGAAACCCCACAGCACGCGGATGAGAAACTTCGGGATCTGGGGATGCTCGGGATTGATCAATTCGAGGCGTTCACCGGGCTTGACGAATTGGCGCGGCCCGATGGGCCCATGCTCCTGACCTAACTGCCAGAGGATGTCGCCCTTGGCGCGGGTCAGCACCCGCACCGGCACGATGTCATAGCCGCTTGCGGTTTTCCTTACCTCCTGGACCACGGGAGATTGCAGATGCTTGCTGCGGGCCGGCATGCCTGCGGACGACCGTTGAAAAGTGGCCTGCAACCTGGCATGCTGCTCTTCGGTTAGCAAACGGCTCACCGCTTTCCAATCGAGGATGGCTTGGATCATCCGGTCGGTCAGGCCGAAGCTTTTCAAGCCGTCGACCGTGACGCTGAACAGCGGTTCGGGCCGGCACAGGCCAAGGCCGCCGCCATAGTGGCCCTGGCTGAGGAAGAAATTCGCGTCGAGCATGGCGGATGCCTTGCGGGATTGCGAATCGAGCTGGACCGGCGCATTCCAACCGCCGTGGGTGAACCCGCACAAGCCGCGCATCAAATGCCGGGTGGAATTGAATCGGTATTCGAAATTCGAGCGCGGCGCACCGCCGCTGCTGTCGTGAGCGGTCACCGGATGTGGCAGATTCTGATAGACCAGGGTGGCGAACTTACGGTAACCCCAACGGCCGTCATAGCCGTGGATCTCGGCTCCGTCGTATTCAGCGTGGGCGATGCGGCAGCGCTCTAATAGCCAAGCAAACTCCTTGGCCACTTCTTCGAGTAGGGGCGAATCGTTGTCGGGCACGAAGTTCTGGTTGTAGGGAACCACCAGTCCCGCCGCGTCGCCACCGCGGGCATGCGCTGCCTTGATGGTTCCCAACGCGCCCCTCCGACAGCCTGTTAGCAACCAGCCGCCGTCTTCAAATTTTCCGAAAGATCCGACTTCGATCAACTCGTCGTCGATCCGCACCACGTTGAATTCAAAAAATGATGACAAGCCTTCAGGGCGACCGAGTTTCTTGTCGTCGCCACCTGTCCAAGTAACGCGCGTGGTGGGCGTGATGGCGATGGTTGGATCGTCAGCGCCAACCGGTTTCGCCACCGCTCCCTTCGCCCAACTTGCCAGACGACGGTCCGGTTTGGTGCCAATGCGGTGGACGTCCTTCTTGCCGATGCCGCCGCTGACGTAGTGGATTTTCAACTGCATGCCCTTGGCGGCGAGCTCATCGCTGAAGGTGCGCAGATCCTCTTCGCCGCGTGGGAAAACCGAGCGGTTCACATATACATGGCCATTCTTACCGGGCCAGAAGCCGTCAGTGCGCCAAGTCTGGGTAAATAGATAAATCTCCTTGGCCTGCATGCGTTCGGCATAGGGAATCCCGGCGCGCAGTTCATCGAGCGTCTTGCCTTCCAGGATCATCTGGCTGCGGTCGGCGAACACGCGTTGCCAGTTTTTCATCCAGGCGCGGGCACGTTCCATGGTCCATGCCCCGGCGACTTTTGGATGCGCCATTTGCTCCTCGACCCAGATGTGGAGCAAGGCCTCGTCCTCGTCGGCATCGTCCGCCGCCGTGTAAAATGCCATGCCGCCGAGATTTCCCAGCGCCACCGGATGATCAAGATGATCCCAGCGGAATTCGATCCGATTGTAGCCGCCACTGATTTCCGCCATCCAGTCCAGGTCGATGGCACGGAACCGTCGATTGCCGGATATATCATAAAATGCCACGCGCACGCCTTCGCGGTCGGTGGCGATGCCATTCACGGCGGCGATGCGCAAGCCGATGTGGCGGGTGCCACGGGTGATCTTGAACGACACCTGCCGGCTCTGGTCCTTTGAGCGAGCGATGAGGCGGTCCTTGCCGTCGAGACGCAGGTCAGGGAGGGGAATGGCGGTTTCTTTTCCTTGGGCATCCCGCGCCATCACCGAGAAAACGGGCAGGTCGGTGCGGAATTTCACCGGGTCTTCGCCGGGACGGGAGAGCGCTTTCTCCGGGCCTCCATTCCCGTCGATGGTGATTTCCAGAGCCTCGCTGGAAATCGTCACCGATTTACCGGTTACGACCTGTTCCCGCGCGGCAAGGCTGCTGACGAGCAGGAGGGAAACGAGGCCGGCTTTGACGAGGATTTGCATGCTGGAATTCTGGTTGGGATTCTTGAGTGCCGCCGTCGACCGTCCTGTGAATCGTCTGACTTTGCCCGCTGGAGAAAATTCCGTCTATCCTACGTTCTTAGGATGGGCGAGGCGGATCCGGAATGCGCGTCGGCCATCACATCGGCAATGCTGGTCTTGCCGACACCGGGCGGGCCGTAGAGCAGGATTTTCACCGGCACGCTTTCGCTGGCCACAGAACATACACCGACCACCATCGCCTCATCACTTGCCAAGCTGCAAAAGATGGGAATGGTCAAAGAAATCACCGGTGGCAGATACGGTCGTCTCTATGCCTATCACAACTATCTGAAGATACTTGCCCCATACGAGTGATCTGCGTTGGCACGGAGATCTGTATGGGATATTCAAACCAAAATGAATGAATTCGCTTCTTTTGCCGGTATAAGGCATCTGATTACCATGAACAGACTGAAATCCCTCAAAACATTTGGACTGCTCGCGTTATTGGCGGCAGGCTTGACCTACCCGCTTCCGGCGGCGGAAACGAACACTGAGCCCCACAAACCATTGCCCCGGGTGTTGCTGATCGGCGACTCGATTCGCGGCGGTTACGGCAAAGGAGTCCAGCAATTACTCGCTGGCAAGGCCGAGGTTCTGCTGAATCCGGGGAACGCGCAATACACCGGATACGGCGTGAATAAAATCGATGAGTGGCTGGGCGATGGAAAATGGGACGTCATCCATTTCAATTGGGGGCTCTGGGATATGTATGGTTGGGAATATGACAAGGAAGACCGCTCGCCGGAAAAGTATGCAGAGCGGCTTGAAACATTGGTGACCCGCATGGAGAAAACGGGTGCCAAATTGATCTGGGCCACGACAACGCCGGTTTGCCCGGAACCGGAAAAAACAATGCGCGACCGGTTCAATAAACTGGTCAAGATCACTCCGGAAATCCAAAAACAATATCAGGACGCCGCGCTGCGGGTCATGGAGAAGCATCACGTCGCAATTGACGATTTACACGCATTGATCCAGCCGGATTTGAAGAAGTATCAACTCGAGGTTGACGATGTACACTTCAACGCAGCCGGTTGCGAGCGGCTGAGCCAAAAGGTGGCGGAGAGCATCCTCAGCACTCTGGTCAGCGGCACGTCAGCCACCGAAACCAAGGAAGCCCGCGACGCCCGTATGGCGTGGTGGCGGGAGGCACGCTTTGGCATGTTCGTGCATTGGGGGCTGTATTCCGGTCTGGCCGGAACCTGGCAGGGGAAATCGGCCGGCCAGGGCGGCATGGAGTGGATTCAGCAGAAGGTTAAAGTGGACACAGACACTTACGCCAAAGCCGCGATCCCATTGTTCAAACCCAAGCCAGGTTTCGCGCGCGAATGGGCGAAGATGGCCAAAGCGGCGGGTTGCCGCTATCTGGTTTTTACGACGAAGCATCACGAAGGATTCGCCCTACACGATTCCAAGGTCAGCGATTATGACGCCGGATCGATATTGCAACGCGACCTTGTGAAAGAGATTGTCGAGGCCTGTCGCGCGGAAGGCCTGCGTATCGGGTTCTATCACTCGGTGATCGACTGGCATCACGATCAATACGAATACGCCCGATCGAAAACGCTGCCCCATCCATTCAAGGGAAAACCTTATCCCAACGGCCAGCGTGATCATGCGAAGTATGTGGATTACCTGCACTCGGAAGTGAACGAACTCATGTCGAACTACGGTCCGGTGGACATCCTCTGGTGGGATTTCAGTCACCCGGACTTCCAAGGGCAGGAGGCATGGCGCGCCTTCGACTTGATAAAATTGGTCCGCGATAAACAACCGGAAATCATCATGAACAACCGGCTCTTCCGCACTGAAGCGGCGGGCTGGAACTTGCGCACCGGCAACGGCGGATCCAATCTCGATACGACATTCGGCGATTTCATCACGCCCGAGCAGCACATCCCCGCCGCCGGCATTCCCGGCGTGGATTGGGAGACATGCATGACCATGAACGGCACTTGGGGATACTCCGACCATGACCAAGCGTGGAAGACACCGGAAGACCTGATCCGGAAACTGATAGACATCGCCAGCAAAGGCGGCAATTACCTGCTCAACATCGGACCCAAAGGAGATGGATCCATACCGCAGGAAAGCGTGGATTCTCTGGCGGAGATCGGCCGCTGGCTGAAAGTCAACGGCGAGGCGATCTACGGCACATCCGCCACGGCATTTGGAAATGAACTGGGCAAACCCGTCAAAGGCAAAACAGGTTATGGCGAGGAAGCCGACGTCTCATCCGCCAACGACTGGCGCTGCACCACCAAACCGGGCAAGATCTACCTCCATATTTTCAATTGGCCGACTAACGGAAAATTCGAACTCCCCAGCGTGCGAAACAAAATCACCAAGGCGTATCTACTGGCCGGCAACCAGGAGTTGAAACTGAATCAAACGACCACCGGAGCCACCCTCGATCTGCCCCACTCGGCCCCGGACAAAATCGCCTCCGTCATTTGTCTGGAAATCAAGGATTCTGAAACCAAAGTTTCGCCATGATCAAAACTCTCCAACCCATCAGGCATTATCTCCACGCGGCGATGGTCGCGATCATTCTCATCTCAACGGCGCCCGCCTTGCATGCCAAGGAGGAAAAACGCACCTGCCCGATGGGCCGCGAATATTTCCTCTATACCCCGGACACCATCGATGCGAACAAGACCTATTGGCTCGTCGTCGGAGTCCACGGCTACCGAGGCAATGGCAAAGGCGCAGGCCGCTTGTCAGACTGGATCAAAAAAGGCAACGTCATCGTCGTCGGCCCGTCGTTTCCCAATGAAGGATATCAAGGCCTGGCAAAAGAAAGCGATAAGCAGTTGATCGATATCTTCAACTTACTCCGGAAGGAATTCCGACTGCAGCCGAAGTTGTTCATTTCCGGATTCAGCGGCGGTTCGCAATACTCCCACCGCTTCGCGCTGACTCATCCAGAATTGGTGATCGGCTGCGCTTCGCATTCCGGCGGGACATGGGCGGACTCCCTCAACGCCAAGGCAATCAAAGTACCCTTCGCGATTTCCTGCGGCGAAAACGACACCGGCAAGACCGTGCCCGAAGCCCCATTTTCCCGTATCGATTGGTTCAAGAGTTTTGTCGGAAAAATGAACGACGCACCCTTCTACTTCAAGGCCCGAACGTGGCCGGGCGTCTCTCACAGCGCATCATCCGGATCGGCCGGGATGACCGAGGAATGCTTCAACCTTTCCACAACGGGCATGCACACCGAAGCCCTGCAGAGCCTAACAGCCGAGATCAGGAAAGTCGAAGAAGACCTGACAGCCAACCGGCTCAGCGAGGCCTCCGCGCGGGTCCGCAAACTCTCCAACCCGGGCGGCACCGGCGCTCCGACCCGCACATGGACCAACAAGGACGGATCGAAGACCTTCGAAGGCCAACTGAAATCCTATGACCCTGCCACCGGCGAAGTCAGCGTCACCCAGGCCAATGGCACGATGATCAAATTCAATCAGGACAAACTATCCCCCGAGGACATCACCTTTCTCAAGCAACAGGGCAAGCCAAACCCACCTTCCGCTAACAGCCCGACAAAAGACAAAGGCGACGTCGACAAAACCGGTGGCAATCCACTGGCGGGCATCCAAGAGGATCCGTATGGGTGGCGCGTCTCCCCCGCAGGCAAGGCAGCGCTCGATGAAGTGCGGCAGGCCTTTATAAAACAGACCAGCGACGAACTAAACGCCCGCATCGCGGCATCGGCATCCGCCAAACCTCGTTAGCAGGACGCAATGGACCGGGAAAATCAACCCAAAGAGCAATGACAGTCACTCGAGCCAATTGGCCGGGCACCCGCAGCGGAATACTGGACATTTCACGCACCGTGACCATCTCCGCGCGCGTTATGATTGGCACAGGCTTGTTTGCTTTATGGACGGCAGGAGCGACCACCCGCTTGTCTGCGGAAGAGGCGACAGATACGGCCAGACCTAACATACTTTTCATCGCTCTCGATGACCCAGCCAACAAGGAGCTTGTTGACAAACTAACCGAACAATGGTTGGCGGAATGGCGCGGTAAAAAGCCGAAATGAGACACTGACATGTTATCAAAAATACTAATGACGATTGTTCCGTACGCACTGTGCGGCGGGGCCATAACTGCGGGTGAGATGGAAAAGAATTTTGTCAATCCGCCGGATTCCGCGCGTCCCGGGGTTTACTGGTATTTCATGGACGGCAACCTGAATGGCAAGGAGATGACCGCCGACTTGGAGGCCATGAAGACAGCCGGCCTCGGCAACCTGGTTTTCCTCGAAGTGGATGTCGGCATTCCCAAGGGGCCGGTCAAATGGATGTCCGAACCGTGGCAGGAGCTGTTTGTCCAAAGCGTCCGCGACGCGGAGCGCTTGGGGATGGACATCACTCTCGGCATCGGGCCAGGCTGGTGTGGCAGCGGCGGACCCTGGGTCAAGCCGGAGCAATCCATGCAGCATCTGGTTTTCAGCTCGGTTGACGTCAAGGGACCACAGAATTATTCGGCGAAGCTTCCCGTGCCGACACAACGCTCGACACAGTGGCACAAAATGACCAACCCGTTTTATGAGGATGTGGCGGTCTTCGCATTCCCCGTTCGAAAACCGCTGATTGCCGATATCAACGAGAAAGCCCTCTTTGAAAGAGATCCGATTTCCAGCGCCAAAAACGTGAAGCCTTATCTGCCGACTTCGGCAATCTATACGGAGCCAGCGCAGTCGGCCATCATTCAGCCGAACGAGATCGTGGAGCTCACGAAGCAACTCAAGCCCGACGGAACCATCGACTGGAATGTCCCGGAAGGCAATTGGACGATTGTCCGCATGGGCCGACGTGTCACGGGGGCGAACACCCGGCCTGCACCAAAGGCGGCGGCGGGATTGGAATGCGACAAGTTCGACGCGAAGGCGCTGGAAGAACATCTCGGCCAGTTCGTCGGTGTCCTGTTGGAAAAGCTCAAGCCGCGCGCGAAGGAGCACGGCCTAACAACTCTTCACATGGACAGTTGGGAATCCGGTGCTCAGAACTGGACACCATCGTTGCTAGAGGAGTTCAAGAAAAGGCGTGGTTATGATGCGCGACCCTACCTGCTCACCTATACCGGGCGCGCGGTTGAGAGCTTGGAGAAGTCGGAGCGCTTCCTCTGGGACCTCCGGTTGACCGGGCAGGAATTGGTTCTCGATCATCATGCCGAGGTGGTGAAAAAGTATGGACATGATAAGGGGCTCACGCTTTCCATCGAACCCTACGACATGAATCCCGCTGGCGACCTCGATCTGGGCGCGGTGGCGGATATCCCGATGGCGGAGTTCTGGAACAATAGTATAAACTCGGCTTATAGCGTTTTTGAGTCGACGTCCATCGCCCATGTGATGGGAAAGCCGATCGTTTCCGCTGAATCGTTTACCTCGAATGGGGCCTTGGATGCTTATCCCTGGTCGCTGAAAAACCAAGGTGACTGGGCACTTGCCGCAGGCGTCAACCGGATCGTATTCCACACCGCCGCGCACCAGGCGCTGGGCGATGCCTACAAGCCCGGCATGACCATGGGTCCGTATGGTGTGCACTGGCACCGCAATCAGACATGGTGGCCCATGGTGTCGGCTTACCACCGCTATCTTACCCGCTGCTCGGATCTTCTCCGTCAGGGTGTGACGGTTTCCGACGTGCTTTACCTAACACCTGAAGGCGTGCCGCATGTGTTTCGCGCACCGGATAGTGCGCTCGATGATGCCAAAAGCGTGTTGCCGGACAAGAAGGGCTATGGCTTCGATGGATGTTCGCCGAAAATTCTCATGGACAGGGCGGAAGTGAAGGACGGGCTGATCGTTTTTCCGGGAGGAAGTTCCTACAGGTTGATGGTTTTGCCGCAGGTGCAAACCATGACTCCTGCGCTACTCGCAAAAATCCGCGATCTGGTGAAAGCCGGAGCCACGGTTGTCGGCTCGCCGCCCCTCAAATCCCCTAGCCTCTCGGGTTATCCCGCCTGCGACGAGCAGGTTCGGACGCTCGCCAAGGAACTCTGGAAAAATCTCGAAACCCCGGCCAGTGTGACCAAGCAAACGTATGGAAAAGGCTCCATCCACTGGGGTGGAAAACTCACGGCGGCGGCCCCGTCAGGCCAACAAACGCTTTATCCTGACTATGAGGATACGGCGTCGATCTTGAAGTCCATGGGCGTGATGGAAGATTTCGCCGCAACCGGCCCCGTGCGCTACGGCCACCGGCGCACGAATGACCGGGATATATACTTTGTGTCTAACAAAACAGGAAATCCAATCAAAGCCGAGTGTCGCTTCCGGGTTGACCAGGGCAGCCCGCAACTCTGGGATCCTGTGACCGGCGATCTGCGACCACTCAAACAATACGTGCGTACGGATGGGCAGACGGGCATTCCGATGGAGTTCGATGCTTTTCAGAGTTACTTTGTGGTGTTTTCTGGAGGAATCCAGAATGGAGGAAAGAATTTTCCGGAGATGAAGCCTGTCCAGGAACTTTCCGGGGCGTGGGACGTCGCGTTCGATCCCAAGTGGGGTGGCCCGAAAAATGTCGGGTTTGAATCGCTGCAGGACTGGACGAAGCGACCGGAGGACGGGATCAAATATTATTCCGGTATCGCCACCTATCGAAAAAATTTTAACATCACATCGATTCTGGAAGGAGCCACGTATCTCAACCTGGGTGTGGTTCAAGACATGGCGCGGGTGAAACTGAACGGCAAGGATCTCGGTGTGGTGTGGTGCGCTCCGTGGCGGGTCGATATCACCGGAGCCGTCAAGGCCGGAGAGAACAAGTTAGAAATCGAAGTGGCCAACCGCTGGGCGAACCGCATGATCGGTGACAAGCAGACTGCCGATGCCAACGTGCGCACCGTGGAATGTCCGCCCGGATTTCTTGGCGGAAAAACCTTCAAGGCCGGCCGCTACACCTTCAGCACGCATGATCCCTACAATGCAAAGTCGCCGTTGGTCCCATCCGGTCTACTCGGTCCAGTCACCATTCTGAGCCAACGATGATTCTAAAAACCATGCCATGAAACACGCTCTAACACTCATCGCCGTCCTTCTACTGGCAGGCAACTCCCCTCTCCCAGCCGCGCCTGTGCATCTGGTGGACCAGCCTCCGGTGAAAATCACCACCGCCGCCCCGGGCGTGCTGCTGGTGGATTTTGGCCGTGTCGCCTATGGTAATCTGCAACTCACACCACCCGCAGATGCAAAAGGTAGCATCACCGTGCATTTCGGCGAGGCATTCGCCGATGGCCGCGTGAATCGCAAGCCACCCGGCACCGTCCGCTACTCATTGACCCAAATTACGCTCGAAGGAGCGAAACCGCTGGTCGCCGCTCAGCCACGTGACGGACGCAACACCAAGCAGCCCGCCGCCGTTCTAACACCACTGGAGTGGGGAGTCGTCACGCCTTTCCGCTGGGTTGAAATCGAAGGCTGGCCGGGTGAGTTGACTTCCAAGCAGATTGTCCGGCGCGCCGCTTTTTCCACCACATGGGATGACACCGCCGCTTCGTTCAAGTCATCGGATGAAATGCTGAACCAGATTTGGGAGCTCTGCCACTACTCGATCAAGGCGACAACTTTTTGCGGAATCTATGTGGACGGCGACCGCGAGCGCATTCCCTACGAGGCGGATGCATATATCAATCAACTCGGTCACTACGGAACGGACAACGATGTGCAAATGGCGCGCGACACTTACGACCGTTTGATGAAAAACCCGACATGGCCGACCGAATGGGCGTTTCACATGATATTCATGGCGCATGCCGACTGGCAGCGCACCGGCGACACTGCCTGGCTCGCACCGCGCTTTGAAGCGTTGAAATCGAAACTGCTGCTTGAACGCGCCGGCCCCGATGGTTTGCTCGTCAGTAATGATGCTCAACGCAAGCGCACGGACATCGTGGACTGGCCGGCAAGGGAGCGCGACGGATTCTCCTTTCAATCGGTCAATACAGTGGTCAACGCGTTTCATATCCGGTGCCTTGGGCTCATGACGGAAATGGCGAAGGCTCTCAACAAAGAGAAGGACGCCGCTGACTACACGGAGCGGGAACGCGTGGCGCGGACGGCGTTTCAGGGAAAACTGTTTGATGCCAGCCGCGGCATTTATCGCGACGGTGTCGGCACGGATCACGCATCGCAACATGCGAACTCGATTCCCCTTGCGTTCGGCTTGGTGCCTGCCGAACACCGCGCCAGCGTGACCGAATTCGTCGCTAAACGCGGCATGGCATGCTCCGTTTACGCCGCACAATACCTGTTGGAAGGACTTTTCCAAAATGAAGCGGGAGCCGAAGCGCTCGCACTGATGACAGCGCCTAACGATAGGAGTTGGCGGCACATGATCGAGAGCGGCACGACCATCACCTGGGAGGCATGGGATATGAAATACAAGCCTAACCAGGATTGGAATCACGCATGGGGTGCCGCTCCGGCGAATCTCCTACCGAGATTTGTGCTCGGCGCGCAACCGTTGACTCCGGGTTGGCATCGCACCGTGATCCGGCCAAACCCGGGCATGCTTGGATTTGCCGAGGGCAAAATCCCAACCCCGCACGGACCGCTGCTCGTGAATTGGAAAAACGAAAACACCTTCAAACTCGCATTGACGTTGCCAGACGGAGTGAAGGCGAAGCTGGAGCTTCCTGCCACGAAAAATTCAAGCGGCGTGATCATCGGCGGCAAGCCAGTCAAAGCCCAACGCAACGGCGGCCGCTGGATGGTCGATGAAGATGTTGCTGGCACGGTTTCCATCGAAGTGAGATGATTTCCATTACCCCCCACCATACACGATGAAAAGATTCCTTCCGACTCACTTGGCTTTTACAGGCTCCGGGCAGGATGCCCGGAACCTCCAAAAAAAAGTTACTCCAGTTTCCACACCCGGCGCTCCGCGGGTTCTTATCCTAACAATGATAACCGCTATATCGTTGGCGTCCGGCTGCTGGCTTCATGCCGCCGAGAAAAAGCTCAACGTGCTTTTCATCGCGGTGGATGACATGAACAATGATTTGGGCTGCTACGGACATCCTCTCGTGAAATCACCGAACATCGACCGGCTTGCCGCACAGGGCGTGAGGTTCGACCGCGCCTATTGCCAGTTTCCGCTGTATTCCCCTAGCCGCTCGTCGCTGATGACCGGCCTGCGGCCAGACACGACACGCGTTTTCGATCTCCAATATCATTTCCGCAAGGGCCTTCCGGATGTCGTGACGCTGCCCCAGATGTTCATGTCCAACGGCTACTACACGGCGCGTATCGGGAAGATCTATCA
The DNA here is from genome assembly GCA_903906515.1 of Akkermansiaceae bacterium. Classification (GTDB taxonomy): domain Bacteria; phylum Verrucomicrobiota; class Verrucomicrobiia; order Verrucomicrobiales; family Akkermansiaceae; genus Luteolibacter. The sequence goes on along the minus strand of CAIVKO010000208.1, from coordinate 32,243 downwards.
TTACGGAAATCCCGGCCAGATCGGCACGAGCGGACTCGATGATCCGGCATCGTGGCAGGAGTTCTACAATCCCGCCGGTCGAGACAAGACGGCATTGGAACTGGATGTGATCCGTTACACCGGAAAAAAGGGCGGACCGCTCGGCGCGGAGATGGCATATCTTAACGACAAGCCGGGCAAGGACGAGGAACACACCGATGGCAAAGTGGCCACGCAGGCCATTGAGTTGCTGGAAAAACACAAGGACGCACCGTTCTTCCTCGCAGTCGGATTTTACCGGCCCCACTGCCCGTGGATCACTCCGGCTGGATACTTCGAAAAATAAAACATGAACCATCCGATCCGCATGAAACAAACCCTATCATTCATTTTATCGTTCTGGGTTTTCTCAGCAGGACTTCACGCGGAAGTCACCAACAAACGCCCGAACATCATCTATATCCTCGCCGACGATCTCGGCTGGACGGACACCGCGACCTACGGCAGTAAATACTACGAAACGCCGAACATCGATAAACTGGCCCTGCAGGGACTGAAGCTCACGCAGTACCACAACTGCCAGAATTGCCAGCCCACCCGCGCCGCACTCATGAGCGGCCAATACAGTCCGCGCACCGGTGTTTACACCGTTGGTGGAATCAATCGTTTCGACTGGAAATCCCGTACACTGCGTCCGGTGGATAACACGGTCAAGCTTCCGTTAGGTAAAATCACGATCTCCCAGCAACTCAAGAAGGCCGGATACGCCACCGCCATCTTCGGCAAGTGGCACTTGGGTGAGGATGCCGACCATCACCCATCAAAGCGCGGGTTCGACGAGGCAATCGTCTCAATGGGCTCCCATTTCAATTTCAAAACCGATCCGCACACACCTTACCCGAAGGATATGTATCTAGCTGATTTCCTCACGGATCGCTCCGAGGATTTCATCCGCCGCCACAAGGACGGCCATTTCTTTCTCTACCTGCCTCATTTTGCCGTGCATGTTCCACTTCAGGCACGGGAAGATGACAAGAATCATTTCTCCGGCAAAGCACCCGTCGGCGGGCATCACAATCCGACGTATGCCGGGATGATCTATGCCGTCGATCGCTCGGTGGGCCGCATTATGAATCTGCTAGATGAACTGAAAATCGCTGATAATACGGTCGTCATTTTTTCCAGCGACAACGGAGGCGTGGGCGGTTACAGCCGCGCTGATGGATTGATCCGTGATCCTGGCCATGAAGGCCAGACCAAGGGCAAAAGCGGAAAGAAAGCTGGCAACGGTGCCGATGGCGATGCCGATGGGGAAACCAAGGACACAACAGACAATGCTCCCCTGCGCTCGGGCAAAGGATCGCTCTACGAAGGGGGAACGCGCGATCCATTCATCGTCCGATGGCCGGGAGTCGTCAAAGCAGGCACAATCTGCGACTCGCCCACCATTCACGTTGACGTTTATCCGACTCTGCTGGAAATCGCCTCCGCGCCACGACCCGACCAGGTGTTGGACGGTGAAAGCATGGTGCCGCTGTTCAAAAATCCCGGAGCACCGCTGAAACGCCAGGCCATCTATCAGCACTTCCCCGGCTATCTCGGTTCCGGCCCTGGCTTGTGGCGCACGACACCCGTCGGCACCATCCAGGTCGGCGATTGGAAGTTGATGGAGTATTTCGAAGACCATCGCCTCGAACTCTACAACCTGAAGGATGACATCAGCGAGACAAACAACCTCGCTGAAAAATTGCCGGACAAGGCGAAGGAACTGCTGGCCATGATGACAACCTGGCGCGAATCCATCAAAGCTCCGATGCCAACCACCAACAACAATGTCATGCCGCCCGGTAATAAAAAATCCGGCAAAGCCGGTCCCAAACGAGGGAAATAGTCCGCGTAACACCCCCGCTTATCTATTAGCCGACCATCTACTCACGTTAGATAGAAAGCAGTTAACTCATGAAACAAATCCTCACAACCTTAACAACCGGCCTCTTTCTCGGCACCCAGGCGTTCGCTGCGGCAACGGATAAACCCAACATCATTTACATCCTTTGCGATGACCTCGGCTATGGCGATGTAAAATGCCTCGGCGGCGATCGTAGCAAGATAGCCACACCGAACCTCGACCGCTTGGCCGGCGGAGGGATGATTTTCACCGACGCACATTCGAGTTCCGCCGTCTGCACACCGACCCGTTACGGCATCCTCACCGGCCGCTACAACTGGCGCACGCATTTGCAGAAGGGCGTGCTGATGGGTTACAGCACCCCGCTCATCGCCAAAGACCGCCTCACGGTGCCGACCCTCCTTAAACAGCACGGCTACCAAACAGCCTGTATCGGCAAGTGGCACCTCGGCATGGAGATTTCCGAGAAAGATCCTATGGCAGCGATTGGCGAGGGTCCGACAACACGCGGTTTCGATTCCTACTTCGGCATCAGCGCGTCCTTGGACATGCCGCCGTTTGCATTCATCGAGAACGACCACTTCACGGAAGCGCCGACGGCGAAAAAATCGTGGGGGCGTTCCGGCGCTGCGGCTCCGGGGTTTGAAGCCGCGGCTGTGTTGCCAACTTTGGCGCACAAGGCGTCTGAATTTATTATCGCGCACGCCAAGGAACCAAAGCCTTTCTTCCTCTATCTGCCGCTGACCGCACCGCACGCGCCGATTCTACCGACCAAGGAATGGCAAGGGAAAAGCGGGCTGAATCCCTATGGTGATTTCGTGATGGAGACCGACTGGGCCGTGGGCGAGGTGCTCGCTGCACTCGATAAATCCGGCATCGCTAACAACACGCTGGTCATATTCACCAGCGACAACGGCTGCTCGCCGGCGGCGAAGATCAATGAGTTGGAAAGTAAGGGACACTTCCCGAGTGAACTGCGGCGTGGATACAAGGCCGACATCTGGGATGGTGGTCACCGCATCCCGTTCATCGCACGCTGGCCTGGAAAAATCAAAGCCGGCAGCCGCACGGATCAAATCACCTGCCTCACCGACCTGATGGCCACCAGCGCCGAAATCATCGGGGCGAAACTGCCGGACAACGCGGGCGAGGACAGCGTCAGCATCCTGCCAGTGTTGCTTGGCACGGCGACAGCGCCGGTTCGCGAAGCGGTGATCCATCATTCGATCAATGGGAACTTCGCCATCCGGCAGGACCAGTGGAAATTGGAACTTTGCAAGGGATCCGGCGGATGGAGCAAAGGCGACACAGGCGATGCAACCGAACAGCTTTACGACATGAGCAAGGATGTCGGCGAACAGAAGAACGAATACAATGAGCATCCGGATATCGTGTCGCGGCTCACCAAGCTGCTGGAGAAATACGTGGCCGACGGCCGCAGCACGCCCGGATCGGCCGGAAAAAACGATGTACCGGTGGATATCTGGAAAAAGAATCGTTAGATAGAAAGCACGTGAAGAGTGACAACCTCCACCTCTTTCCCTCCACGGATTATCAACCATGAAACCCACAATCACACTCATCACCATCCTGTTGTTGGCACCGCTGACCACACTGCATGCCATAGATGCTCTGCGCTGCGACTACAAAACCAATCCATCCGGCATTGATGCTGAAAATCCGAGTCTGAGTTGGGTGATAGAAGACCTGGATCAGAAGCCCGATGCTAGGGGATTGAAGCAATCTGCCTATCAGATACTGGTCGCAGCACCGACCGAATTACACGCCGCCACCACAAAACAACCTAACGTCGTCCTCATCCTCGCCGATGACCTCGGCGCGCACGATGTGGGCTGCTTCGGCAGCACATTTCATCAGACGCCGAACATTGATTCGATCGCCAAACGCGGCGTGAGGTTCACGCAGGCGTATGCGGCGAGCCCGCTCTGTTCGCCCACTCGCAGCAGCATTCTTGCCGGCGTGTATCCAGCGCGCTCGGGCATCACACAGCCGTCGTGCCATTTGCCGCAGATCGTATTGGAGAAAAAACTCTCCAAACCGAGTCCGGCGATGCGGGCCGTCAACGCGGAAAGCCTCACCCGGATGAAGCCGGAATACTTCACGCTCGCCGAGGCGATGCGCGAGGCTGGCTATGCGACCGCGCATTTCGGCAAATGGCACCTCGGCTACAACATCGGCGCGAACGATCACTTCGAGCCGAAGGACCAGGGGTTTGATCTGGATTTCCCGCACACTCCCAACGCCGCGGGTCCGGGTGGCAGCGGATACCTCGCGCCATGGAAATTCATCAAGGACCCAAGCATCACCGGCAAACCCGGTGAACACATCGAGAACCGCATGTCTGAGGAGGCGGCCAAGTTCATCCTCTCACACAAGGATAAACCGTTCTTCGTGAACTACTGGGCCTACTCGGTGCATTCTCCGTGGAATGCGCGGCGCGACTATATCGACGAGTTTCAAAAAACTGCGGATCCCAAAAACCCTCAACACAACCCGCTCTACGCCGCGATGGTGCACAGCCTCGACGATGGCGTGGGCAATCTGCTCAAGGCGATCAACGACGCCGGCATAGCCGACAACACCATCATCATCTTCACCTCCGACAACGGCGGCTGGGCCTATCCGCCGAAAACGACCGACCCCGAAGGATTCGCCGACATGCCCGCCACGAGCAATCTCCCGCAACGCAGCGGCAAGGCATCGATCTACGACGGCGGCACGCGCGAACCGTTCATCGTCGTGTGGCCCGGAAAAACCAAGCCCGGCACCACCAACGACGCGTTGTTCCAGAGCACCGACATCTATCCGACACTGCTGGCGATGTGCGGGATCAAGCCGCATGCGGACGTGAAGCTCGACGGCTTCGACCAGTCGCGCACGTTTCTCGGCGAGCCGTCGCCGCGCGACCGCGTCTTCTGCCACTTCCCGCACGGCACGCCGAATTCAGCCGTGAATATTCCGGGATTCCTACCCAGCACCTACGTGCGTAAGGGCGACTGGAAACTCATCCGGTTCTTCGCCGACAACGACGACGGCAGCGACCGACTCGAACTTTATGACCTGAAAAACGACGCAGGAGAGACAAAAAATCTCGCCGCAGAAAAACCGGAACTCGTGAAGGAATTGAATGAACTCATCAACGGGTTTCTCAAGGATACCGAAGCCGTGATACCTGTTAGTAATCCGAATTTTAATGCCACCGCAGCCACGGAACGCGGACTGAAGGGTAAAGGCAAGCCCGTCAAACCAGGCAATCCGAACGACGAAGAATTCCCCGGACTGGAAGGCTGGAAAGCACGCGGCTTCACTTACACGACCAAGGACGGAATCGTCACTATCACCCCGACGAACAACGCACCATTTCTAGGAGTTAGCAGCGGAGTGAGCGGTCCCGGGACGTTCAAATTCCGCGCCCGCTGTGCGAAAAATTGTGAAGCGAAAATCGAATGGCTGAAGCCCGGTGCCGACAAAAATGACACAAATGCATCGTCCGCCACCTACTCGCTCACTGGCTGCGACTGGCAGGAGATCAGCGTGAGCATTCCTACGGCAGGCGCGCTTGGCGTCATGCGCCTTTACCTCCCTGCGAAGTCGGGCCCGGTGGAAATTGATTGGATCGATCTACAAGGTGCCGACGCGAAGAAACACTGGGATTTTTGAATCACACATTATGAAACCCACCCACGTTCCCACATTCCTTGCGGCACGAGTTCAAGAATGGCGTCACCCACACCCACGCATGCAACATCGGCACCGTCATCGAGCAGGCCATGTCATCGCCCATGTGGAACCAGTGGAAAACCAACCGCTGCTGGCGAAAAAAGCGGTCGAGTGGCTGCGATCAAAGGAAAGCAGGCGAGCCATTCTTCCTCTACTATCCACTCGGTATCCCGCACGAACCAATCGTGCCGTCGGATGAGTTCGCAGGCAAGAGCAGGAAGAACAAGTCCGGAAAATCAGACAACGAACGCTCGAAAGAAATGGCCTTTACCGCCGACGCGAATTTTGACTGATTGCTTCAGCATAATCCGTATCCTATCGACAAGCTCAGCAACCATTCCATATCCACCATGAAAACCAACTGCCTCGCCCTGATGTCCGCCCTTGTGGCGTGTTCCACCCTTGTCTCCGCCCAATCCCAACCCGACGCCTCCGGCACAGGATGGACACCCTTGTTCGCCGCAGACCTCGCCAACGCGGATAAACCCGAAAGCGTCTGGTCCGTGGCCAACGGCGAACTCACCGCCAATGCCGACAAGTGCATCTGGACCCAGACGGATTACGAAAATTTTACCCTCGATCTCGAATTTAAAACCGACAACGGCACGAACAGCGGCGTCATCATCTATTGCACCGACACCAAGAACTGGATTCCCAAATCCGTGGAAATCCAGATCGCCGATCCCTTCGCCGACAAATGGGCCAAGTCGACTCCCACCTGGCACGGTGGCGGCATCTTCGGCCACCTCGCTCCGGCCAAACAAGTGACCAAAAAACCCGGCGAGTGGAACCACATGACCATTGAGGCCAAGGGCAAGCAATTGAAGGTCTGGCTCAATGGAGAACTCACCGCCGATATGGACATGGCGAAATGGACGTCCGCCAAGAAAAACCCCGATGGCTCCGACATTCCGGCATGGCTCAGCACCCCCTTCGCCGAATTGCCCACCAAGGGCCGCATCGGCCTACAAGGCAAACACGGCGATGCCACCGTCTGGTTCCGCAATGTGAAAATCAAGGCGTGATCCGTTCGTGAAAACAATTCTAACATCGTTCCTACTGCTCTGCACCCAGGCTTTTTTTCCTCACTGCTGCGAAACCTAACATTTTCGTCATCCTCGCCGACGACCTCGGTGAAACCAAGAACCTCGCCACCACCATGCCAGGCACAGTCATGGAGATGGAATCTCTACTGGAAAAAACCATCACAGTCGGCCGCAGCACGCCCGGCGCGTCGCAAAAGAACGACGTCGAAGTGAGACGCTATCCGTCTGAATCCTTGAACGTTGCCAATATGAAGATTTTTCCCTCTATTCATCATACTCATTTCATTGCTCAATCAACTGAAGGCTGAGGAGGCTCATTTGACCAAGGAGCAGGTTTTATCAGCCCTCCATCTTGAACGGTTGGTCCTTGCTGAGTTTGATCTCGCGGGTGGCGGTTTGGCCGGGCACGCGGACGCGGACGCTTTGATCCGTGGTTGAAACGAGGGTGGCGGATGCGAGTTTGCCTGCGCGCCATTCGATATCGACGATCACGCCGCCGCGGGCGCGCAGGCCGGTGACCGATCCGGTCGGCCAAACGGTTGGCAGCGCGGGAAGCAGGCTGATTTCCCCGGCGTGACTTTGCAGAAGGATTTCGGTCATGCCGGCGGTGATACCGAGGTTGCCGTCGATCTGGAATGGCGGGCAGATGGTCCACAGGTTGTCCATCATGTTATAGGCGAGCAGTCCGGCGATGCAGCCGTGGGCGCGCTCCGGTTGGCCGAGCCGTGCCCACAGCGCGGTGCGCCACGCCCAGGTCCACGACCGGCGGCTGTCGCCGACCTCGCCACGTTTTTCAAGCGAGACGCGCGCGGCCTCCGCCAATTCCGGCGTGCCGGCGAGGGTGATCTGATGGCCGGGGTGAACGGCGAAGAGGTGGCTGGTGTGGCGGTGGTTGCCCTTCTCAAGATCGGGTTTCTCCTCCATCCATTCCATGAGCTGCCCCCAGCTTCCGATCTTCGGGCCGACGAGTCGTTTGCGGGTTTCGGTTAGTTTTTGTTGGAATGCAGGATCCTCGCCGAGGATCTTCGCGGTTTCGAGGGTGTTGGTGAACAAGTCCCACATCAATTGCTGGGCGTGGGCGGTGCCGTCTTCGTGGGGACCGTGCTCGTGCGACCATGCGTTGGGGACGACAAAGCGACCGTCCGGTATTTCCTTGAGGCGGCCGAGCCAGAAGTAGCTGACCTCACGCAGCCACGGCCACGCGCTTTCACGGAGGAATTTTTTATCGTTAGAGAATGCGTAGTGTTCCCAAAAATGCTGTGCGAGCCAGGCGGTACTCTCGATGTTCCAGTTCCAGCCACCGCCACCATAAGGGTTGATGCTCATGCGGGTGGTGAAGCCGCGGGTGTCCGCTCCGTATTCCTTGACGGTGGATTCACGATAGACCGGCACTCCGGAGGTGAACATCGAGAATAGAGGCTCGGTTAGCTCGGGCAGGTTCGTCGTTTCCGCGAGCCAGTAGTTCATCTGGATGTTGATGTTGGTGTGGTAGTCGGCGAACCATGCGGGTTTGTTCGAGTTGCACCAGATCCCCTGCAGGTTGGCCGGCAATGTGCCGGGCCGGGAACTGCCAATCAGCAGGTATCGGCCGTAGTGGAACATCAGCGCCTCCAACTCCGGATCGATGCAGGGCCGCGGCAGATCGAGCGCCTTTTCACGGTAGAGGGCGATCCGTCGGTCGGTGGTCAATGCCGCGATCTCCGGTGCGCTCGCGCCGAGGTTGAGCCGGGCACGGTCGAACAACGAACGATGGTCGGCAATGTGTTTTTCTAACACTAACTTCCAACCATCCTTGGCGGCGCGATCGATGCGCGGCACCACCTTGTCCGCGGGATCGCCGCGCATCCAACCGACGGCGCGATCCATCACGTAGTTGGTATCGGCGGCGAGCAGCACGGTGATCGCGTCGCAGCCGGTGACTTCCAATTTGCCATCGGCGGAGGCGAGTTTTCCGCCTTCGGCGACGATGGTGGCGCGGGCATCATAACGGAGGCCGTTGAGAAAGGTGCCACTGAGGCGGAGGGTGCGGCCATCCAGAAGTTCAAACTTGTCTTCCTCCGGATGCGCGCCGGTGAGTGCGAGGGTGCCGGTGATTTGGCCCGGCTTGTCGGCACTGATCCGCCATGCCATCACCTGGCCGGGGTGGGACGCGATGGCCTCGTGGGTGAAGGTGGTGCCGCCGCGCTGCCAGGTCGTGGTATGGACGGCTCGGGCGATGTCGAGTTCGCGTCGGTAATTCCGAGCGGGTTCGTTGGCGGCGCTGATGAAGTGGAGTTCGCCGAAATTCTGATAGCTGCCGAAGTTGCTCTCTCCGGCCTTGGCGGCTTGGTTTTTGTAGGATCCGCTCGGGTTTTCATTGCCGGTCCACAAGGAATCCACGGTGAATTGCACGACCGCGTCATTCACGCCACCGAAGACCATCGCTCCAAGCGAGCCGTTACCAATCGGCAGTGCATGCTTTTCCCAGTTTTCGGCGGGCTTGTCGTAACATAACGTGGTGGATGCCGGACCGCCCATGGCTGGCAGGGCGATCACCGAAGCGAAAAAGAGCAGGGCTTTCATGAGGCTCACCCATACGTGACGGAGATGCATGACATTACAAGGAACGCCAATTTAGGATCAATGCTCATACATCCTGTAAGATCACTCTAATGAGAATCCTCCCGTATTCTGCTTCTTTCTATGGAGCGGTCCGAGTGAATGGATATGAATCGCCGTTCCTATTCATCCATTCGCAATTCTTCCACACGGACCGCTCGGAGTGTCCCTGCCTTTTACCCTCCATCACCTAACAACCGCCACACACCTTTGCCTGAGCAGGTGATCGGTCAATACCAGTGTCGCCATGGCCTCGACGATGGGCACGGCTCTTGGAAGAACGCAGGCGTCGTGACGCCCCTTGCCGGAGAGTTCGGTGTTTTCGCCGGACGAGGTGACGGTTTCCTGTGATGTCATGATGGTGGCGGTCGGCTTGAAAGCCACACGGATAAGGATGTGTTCGCCATTGGAAATGCCGCCTTGCACGCCGCCGGAGCGGTTGCTCGTGGTGCGGACCTTGCCATCGACCATGTGGAACGGATCGTTGTGCTCGCGGCCGGTTAATAGCGTGCCGGCGAAGCCCGATCCGATTTCGAATCCCTTGGTCGCTGGGATAGAGAGCATGGCTTTAGCGAGGTCGGCTTCAAGCTTGTCGAAAATCGGTTCGCCGAGACCGGGTGGGCAGTTGCGAATGACGCATTCGATCACTCCGCCGATGGAGTTGCCGTCGGTGCGAATGGTTTTTATGCGCTCGATCATGACATCGACCATAGCGGGATCACCGGTGCGCACGATGTTGGACTCGATGGTTTCAGCAGTCACCGTGGCGGGATCGACGTCGGCATTGAGGTCATGGACGGATTTCACCCAGGCCAGGATCTCGATACCGGGATTCAGGGTGTCGAGGACTTGGCGGGCGACGGCGGCGGCGGCGACGCGGCCGATGGTTTCGCGGGCGGACGCACGACCGCCACCGGACGGGGCGCGGATTCCGTATTTCGCATCGTAGGTGTAATCGGCATGGCTGGGCCGGTATTTCACGGCCATTTCATCGTAGGAACCCGGGCGTTGATCGGTATTTCTGACAATGATGGAAATCGGAGTGCCTAGCGTGAGCCCGTCGTGGATGCCGGAGAGGATTTCGGCGGTATCTGCCTCATTTCGCGGGGTGACGATGTCGGATTGACCGGGGCGGCGGCGGTCAAGTTCCTGTTGAATCTGCTCCAGCGATACCGGAATGCACGGCGGACAGCCGTCGATGACGACGCCGACACCGCCACCGTGGGACTCGCCGAAGGTGTGGATGCGGAAAACCTGACCGAAGGTGGATGACATGCGGATGAGATTAGCCACAGAATCCCGCTGGGCAAGCGGGAAGCAACAGTTCGGGAAATCACGATGGAAACGACGGGTCTATGACCGCAGGGTCAAGGAGCGACTTGCGGAGTTTCCACCCCAAAGAGCGAGTCACGATCCTTCTGCCAACCGATTCACATGGCGACCGCCTTTGCGATCGCCGCGAGGTGTTCGGGGGTGGTGCCGCAGCAACCGCCGATGATGCGCGCGCCGGCATCCAGCAGGCGCCTGGCGGTGTCCGCCATTTGTGCGGGTGTGGCCAGATAGACCGTTTGACCACCCACTTGTTGGGGCGCTCCGGCGTTGGGTTGGATGATGACATGGGCGGGCCCGCCCGCTACGACGATTTCCTTACAGAGAGTCACGTAGTCGTCCAGATCGAGGGAGGACCCGCAGTTGGCACCCACCACCGCCGCTCCCGCGTCCACGGCTTTTCCGATGGCATCCGCCACCGTGCTTCCCATCATGGTGCGGAACCCTCCGTCCGCGGTTTTTTGAAAGGCATACGTGGCTATCACCGGGATGTTAGGATCACAGGCGTGCGCCGCCTCGATACCAAGAATCATTTCCCCGGGATCACTCATGGTTTCCACAAGGATGGCATCCGCACCACCGGCGATCAATCCTTCGATTTGATCCCTGAAGGCATCACGCACCTCGTCTTCGGTTAGATCTCCCACGGGTTCCAGAAAGTCTCCGCACGGGCCCACATCTCCGAGCACCCAGGCATCGTCACCGGCAGCGGTGCGTGCGACCTTGGCAGCCGCGATGTTGAGGTCCCTCACATCCGCCGCGCGACCGTGCAAGGCGAGGATAAAGCGTGATCCGCCGAAGGAATTGGTCGTAATCAGGCGCGAACCCGCCTCGCGGTAGGCTCGATGAATGGCGATCACATCCTCCGGTTGGTCGATGTTCCAAGCCATGCCGCAGGACCCTCCTGCCATGCCACGCGCCATCAGCAAAGTGCCCATCGCTCCATCACCACAAAGCGGGCCTGCCGCCAATGCCTCAATCAGATTGTTTTGTTTCATCGGACGGATGGAAAAATTCATAACCCCTTTCGACAAGCACAGAAGAAAGAAATCGCACCAGATCAACAAACAATCGGACCAAATCACTATACCCGGCGGCAGGAAGCCGTTAGCTTGAACCAGTTATGAATGATCCGCACCCTCTATCTGCCGCTGTAATTGCCGGAAAACGCAAAGATGTTCCCGCACTTGTCCAATCTTGTCTTGAAGCCGGCGAATCCGCTCAGTTCATTGTCGAAAACCGTTTGGTTCCCGCGATGGCGATTGTGGGAGAAAGTTTCAAAAACAACGAGATTTTCGTTCCCGAGATGTTGATTGCCGCCCGTGCGATGAAAGAAGCACTCGCCGTGCTAGAACCGATGCTCGTGGAAGCCGGGGTGAAGCCCGAGTTCAATGCGGTGATCGGAACGGTCGAAGGCGACCTCCACGATATCGGCAAGAACCTCGTGGCCATGATGTGGAAGGGTGCCAATATCGACGTCATCGACCTGGGTGTGAACGTACCACCCGCGAAATTCGTCGATGCCATCCGCGAACACAACGCAAAGCTCGTCGGACTTTCAGCCCTGCTGACCACCACCATGCCCGCCATGCGGGAAACCGTGAAGGCCATTCGTGAAGCCGGTCTCAGCCCCAAAATCATGGTCGGCGGAGCACCCATCACCGTCGAATACGCAGCCGAGATCGGAGCCGATGGTTATGCGGCAGACGCAGGCAGCGCGGTCGATGCCGCGATGGCCTTGTTGAGGGCTTGATTCCGATCCGGATTCAGCCGCATTGCGATGGAATGGCATAATTTCCTTGCCATCCCTAAAATCGCGGCCATGTTCCCGGCGCGCGGCGTCATAGCCGTTCGCGGATCCGTTTGAAAGGTTCCGCCCTTTTCCGGTCTTCAGCGATGAGAGAGATTGATTGAGGTTCATACGATAATCACTCATCGACACCGCCCGCCGCCGATATCCGGAGGGTGCGGGCACACTGAAAGACATGACCCCGACTGAATTCGAGGCGTTGCCACTGGCTGCGCCCCTCCAACGCGTTTTGCGCGAACTGAACTATACCGTGCCATCGCCGATCCAGGCGCAGGCGATCCCCCTGCTTCTGCGGGGGCGTGATTTGTTAGGCTGTGCCCAGACCGGCACCGGCAAGACGGCAGGTTTCGCCCTGCCGATCCTCCAGGCCCTCCATGAAAACCCTCGCCAGGTCCGCCCGCGCGGTTGCAGGACGCTGGTGCTGGCCCCGACCCGCGAACTCGCCGCACAAGTAGGTAAAAGCTTCACCACCTACGGCAAGTATGTGAAATTCCGCCAGACATTGGTTTACGGCGGAGTCGGCCAGGTGCCACAGGTGAACGCCATGCGCAGCGGTGTGGATGTGCTCGTAGCCACGCCCGGCCGCCTGCTCGATCTCATCGACCAACGTCACATCGATCTCTCGCAGGTCGAGTTTTTCGTGCTCGATGAAGTGGACCGCATGCTCGACATGGGTTTCCTCCGCGATGTGAAACGCATCGTCTCGATGTTGCCTGCCAGACGCCAATCGTTGTTTTTCTCCGCCACTCTCGCTCCCAACATTGTCGAGCTGGCGCATACGATCCTGCGTGAACCGGCCCATGTCAGCATCACCCCGGAAACCACCACCGCGGAAAATATCGACCAACAGATTTGTTTCCTCTCCAAGGAAAACAAGCGTCAATTGTTAGAGCAACTGCTGCGCGCCCAGGCCGCCGCCGCCCATCAAAAATTGACGATTGTTTTCAGCCGCACCAAACACGGTGCCAACAAGCTCGCCAAGAGCCTGTGTGCCGCAGGTTTTCCCGCCGACGCCATCCACGGCAATAAATCCCAGGCCCAGCGTGAAAAGGCTCTCGACCGCTTCAAAAAAGGTCTCACACCTGTGCTGGTCGCCACCGACGTCGCCGCCCGCGGGGTGGATGTGAAGGACATCGGCCTGGTGGTGAACTTCGATCTCCCTAACGAACCGGAAGCCTACGTGCACCGCATCGGCCGCACGGCGCGTGCCGGAGCGGAAGGACGTGCGGTTTCGTTCTGCTCGGAAGACGAACTGGAGTTCCTCCGCGAGATCGAAAAGATCATCAAGATGCCCATTCCCCGCTGGGACGATCACGATTGGCACATCGAGACTCTGGCCGATCAACACACACGTGGAAAAACGTTCGGACGCTCCGCTCCCAAGCCGTCGCAAGGCGGAAACCGTGGTGGCCAACGCCGGAGTTATTCACGCGGCCGCCGCTAGGTGGAGAATACCACGGTGACAATACTGGAAACCCATTCGATATCACTCGTCACCAAAATCCTCATCAGGATCATAAAGCAAGCCGGGATACCAATCCACGGCGTGGTCTCCGATCAGATCATGCGGAGTGGCAAACATGAAGCGGGTGCGCGGCAGATGCTTCATGCCCCAACTGTGGAAATGACGTATTAAGCTGCTCTGATCCTCGTCCGGAGAATTCCACGGAAGATCCCGGACTTCCTTGTCGAAATCATCATAGCCATGCGGACGGTGTTGAAGCGGTCGGGCATCCAGCAACACCACACCGACGCGAGGGTCGGCGAAATTGTGGACCAGTTCGCGCATCGCCTCCTGGCCTAGCCCGATACGGCGGAATTGCGGACGCAGCGCGATGAAATGAACAACAAGAAAACCTTTCTCCATTTCCAGAAGCTTCGGGAGCGGTTCTAGAAACTTCCGGTGACCAGGGGCGATGATTTCCTCAAACACATCGCAGATACCGCTGTCCAGATCCCAAAACTCCATGAAAGAGACAGGCGATGCGGGAGCCTTGGCAAATAGGTAAAACGCCTCCACCAAACCCGCAGCTTGCCCATCGCATTCAATTTTCCCTTCGATCTGGATCAGACATTCGCCCTCCGACGGATTCGGTTCTTCGTAATCATCGATCCGTTCGATCATCCACTGAATGTGCATCTCAGCCATGAGTTGAACTTACATCGGTAATGCACGACGACTCAAGCCCAGGATGGAATCACTCCTCCCGATTATCCGGACGATCGTCCGTATGATTTGCTAACAACTATAACCCGAGCGGAGATTGACGAATCCTCCCCGAGTTACTTATCCCCTCCCGATTATCCGGACGATCGTCCGGATGATTTGCTAACAGACTTTTCCGATCCGTTTTCGACTTGCCAGCACCCGGCTTTGTATGGCAAAGCAAGGACATGACGACGCAGGCAGAAGCAGTTGAGCAATTGCGGGTGATCCGTTCGATGATGGAGCGGGCGACGATTTTCCGGGCATTGTCCGGGGAAACAGCGCTGATCGGCGGAGCGGTATCGATGGCGGTCGCGTGGTTTTCAGAAAAGCGCAACAGTTGGGATTGGGCATATTGGTGGATCGGGGGGCTGCTGGTGGTGCTGGCGTTTTATGTTTTCCAACTGCTGCGGATGAAGGCGGTGCACCACCGCCGGTTCTGGAGTCCCGGACTGCGGCTGGCGCTTCGTGGTGCCATGCCATCATTGATCGCCGGGGGCTTTATGGGCCTGCTTTTCGTGCGCTCGGGGTCCAATGTGGCAGCCGCCTGCATGTGGATCGTCCACTACGGGATCGCCCTGCTTGCCATCCGTGAATTCGCTCCCAAATCCATGGTCTGGCTCGGCTGGGCCTTCGTCATCTTCGGCGTGACCAGTCTCGCGGGGGTCACCGATATTTTCCATGTCGAACCCGAGTGGATGGTCCACCTCAACGCCTCGCGGCTCATGGCCATCGCCTTCGGCGGATTCCACCTGATCTACGGCGGACTCATCGTCACCACCGGAAGACGCGAAGAACCCACCGCATGATCGATTTCTCCCAACTGGATCGGACCATCCACGAGAAAGGGCGCCTGTCCATCATGACGCTGCTCGCATCCCGCGCGGAGGCCTGGCCATTTCAGGACCTCAAGGCCCAACTCGACATGTCCGATGGCAATCTCATCACCCACCTCCGGACACTCGAAAAAGTCGAATTCATCCAAGGTGAAAAACTCTCCGGTGACGGTCGTCCTCAAACGCTCTACTCGCTCACGCCCAGCGGTCGTCAGGCCTTCGTCGCCTACCTCGCCGTGCTCGAACAAATCCTCGGTATCGGGAAATAAACCCCATATTTTTCCTTGCCAGTCATTAGCTTTGTGATACAAAGCTTCCAGCCATGCAACGATTTCACCCAACTCCGCGCCCAAACACTTTGTCAGACAAAGCCATGAAAGGCATCGATGAAAAACGGTTCATGCCACCTGAGGAAAGGAAATCCATCGTGCAAGTGGCGGCAACGTTAGGCATGGATCAGGACGTCCGGAGTGCCTTGGCTCGGATTTTGGCACTGGCAGCGAGCCGTAAAGTCGGCGTGGCGGGAAAATTCATGCCGGATGAGGCGGTGAGCGCACTGCTTGCCGAAAGGGGGATTCAAGAAGATCTCGACGAGGCCGATTTTTTCAAAGTCCGGCGCGTGGCGATTCCATACAGCGGCGTCTCACCACGACTCCGGCGGGATTGGGAAGCCGCGTCGGTGCCGCTGGAGGATTTCACGGCACCGCAGGTCCGCAAGGCACAGGTCGCGCTCGGACTGCTGCGCATTGAAGGTGCACAGGGACTGGTGATCGGCCGCCACGATGATCTGGAAAGCCAGGCGCTGGCGGGTGGAGGATGCAGCAAAATCATCGAAGACACCACTGATACCGCTCGGTTGGTATTTTGCCCAGCGTTCGGTGCGGTCTGTCAGAGCACGCTTTCACCACGGCGGGTTTCGTGGTTGGTCCAGCAATTGCGTTTCCGTTATCGGGATTCGAGGGTCAGGTTCTTGGATACCGCTTCACCATCGATGATCCAGCGCGAGGAGGCACTGGAGAAAATCCTGATCACCTGTGACCGCGCGGTGATTGTCGGAAAACCCGGAGAAGCCTCATGTGAAGCTCTGGTGGAAACCGCCCTGCGTCGGGGAAAAACCGCTGTCATCGTGAACGGTCCGGATGATCTCAGCACCGAGGATTTTTCCGGCAACGCGCGGATCGCGCTCACCGCAGGGGCATTCGCGCTGGACGAAACCATCCGCGCCGTGGCCGAGAAACTGCTTGCCCGGTGAATCGCTAATACTTCTCAACTCTCCAGGATTTCCACCTCATAGCCATCCGGGTCGGTGACGAAGGCCATCTTGCGCTGGCCGGTGGAAAACTTCTCACGCCAGGCGGACGGCCAGATTTCAATGCCGGCATTTTCGAGTTTGTCGCAATAAACGATGATATCTGGCACGCCGAGTGCGGTGTGCATCAGGTCCTCCGGACAAGTTGCAGTGTATTCCGGCGAGTGGCAGAGTTCCAGAAACACCTCGTTGCCGGGAAGTTCGAGAAATGCGAGCAGGTTGCCTTGCGGCGAGTCCTTGCGGTCGCGGAGCGTGTAACCGAGGTGTTGATAGAAGGCGACCGAGCGGTCGATGTCGCGCACACGAATGCGGGTATGAAGGAAACGGATCATGGTGCAGTGACCATGGTGCCGATCCGCGGCTTTGCCAAACCGGGATTCCATAAAAAATCCGGCCATGAAAACCAAAAGAATTCAGACAGAATCATTGGGCGAAGACACAAGGAAAGAGGAAGAAAAAATGATTCTGTCCAAAATGACTCTGTCATCCTCTTAAAACACGCATCCCATTGTGATTGCCATCTTCCTCATGAAGTTTAGCCTGCCTGCCCATGTCCCAATCCGGCCTTATCCTCAAGCTCAGTTGTCCCGATCAACCCGGCATCGTCGCGAAAATCGCCAATTATGCCGCAGGACACCGCGGAAACCTCGTGGAGTTCAACCAATTCTCCGACCAACTCGGCCGCAAGTTCTTCGCCCGCCTTGAAATCGAAACCTCCGATCTCGATGTGGATGTGCAGGATTTCATCGACGGCTTCGGCACGCTCGGCCGCTCGCTCCAAGCGGACTGGCATTTCCGCCGGTTGCCCTACCTCATGCGCACTGCGGTCCTCGTCACCAAGACCGACCACTGCCTCAACGAAATCCTCTGGCGCACCGAACTCGGCGAGCTACCCATCGAAATCACGTCGATCATCGGCAACCGCGACAACTGCCGCCCGATCGCCGACCACGCGAACATCCCCTTCCACGAAATCAACATGGACGGCCCGAATCGTGAACCGGGTTTCGCCGCCATCCGCAAGCTCATCGAGGAGCAGGACGTGGAACTCATCGTGCTCGCCCGCTTCATGCAAATCCTCCCCGACGATTTCTGCCGGGATTTCTCAGGTCGCATCATCAACATCCATCACAGTTTCCTACCCGCCTTCATCGGTGCAAACCCATACCAGCAAGCCTACCAACGCGGCGTGAAACTCATCGGCGCCACCTGCCACTACGTCACCGCCGATCTCGATGCCGGCCCGATCATCGAACAGGAAGTCGAACGCGTCCACCACTTCCACACCCCGGGCGACCTCGTCCGCCTCGGCCGCAACTGCGAGCGCATCGCCATATCCAGGGGAATCCGCTTCCACGTCCACGACCGCACCATCATCGACGGCCACCGCGCCATCGTTTTCCCGGATTGAGTGAAATTGTGGGCTTTACAGCCCCCCTCCCCTCATGCATCTTCCCGCCCGTCCCGAAAAAAGGAGAGGTGGTCGAGTGGTCTATGGCACCTGATTCGAAATCAGACGTGGGGTAATACTCACCGTGGGTTCAAATCCCACCCTCTCCGCTCTTTGATATTCAAAGAGTTATATACGCTTAGCAAATTAAGTCGTAGATGAAGATCAGCCTCGGAGCGGTCGCTGCCATTTTTAAGACAGCCGCCTTTACTCCGGCTTCGGTAAGGTCTTGTGCGCTCCATCGCAGAGCGGCGGATTGGCCGTCTGTTTGCATTGGCACCACCACACGGTCTTTTTCTCGGCGACTTCAAATTTCACTGGCTGTAGGCCGGTTCCCTTGTGAGCTCCGTCACAAAACGGTTGGTGCGCGGAACGCCCGCAGGAACACCACCAATGAGTGCCTGCCTCCACTTCAAGGGCCAACGGCTTGGTATCGCAAATGATCGGTTTTTCGGACATGGCCGACACCCTACATGCGACCCGGTCTCATTGCGAGACGGAAATCGGGAAAACTCTGCCCGCAGCAGTTGTCGGAACCTCAATGGCCGAATGCTCAGGAAGCTTCAGCGTCGTGGGCGTATTATCAGGTTTCTGATACCGCTGTGAAGGCACGTGAGACACGAATGTCACCGCGAGCCATCCCAAAAGGAGGAACGATGAGCCGCTGACAAAATAGGAAAGCTTCATCAGGTAGTAAGGATGTGTTAAACGATTCGCCTGCGTTTTCTGTCCCTCATCAGGCAAAAAAGCAACCCAAAATATCGATTTTTGTGACTATTCTGGTCAATATCTCGATATTCGCCTCGCTCACTCAAACCACCGCGCTTCACCCAAGTCACCCGCTGGAAATATCCCGCGCCTGTAGGCGTGTCTATGACTACTTTTCCCCTGCGGGAAAAGTCGCTAATTGCCCCTGAGGGAGCCTCACTCCTGCACTAGAACCCGTCGCGGTCCGGATTTGATGAGGGAGCAACATGGAGAGGTGTAGGGACAGAATGTCCCCACGACAGACTGGGACTGCAAGTCCCAGCTACGATTCGCTGCCTCTGAGCATTTCAATTGACTCGTGAGCAGCAAATCACGCCCATGTTCTTGTCGATCAATCACCTCACTCGCCGGGTGATGTCCCTGATGGGAAAATCAGCCCGGCGAGATCGATAGGATCCTGATAACAAATAACAAATAACTCCTGAAATCCGCAGTTTAAACTGCGGGTTTCAAGTTAATAACGGTAGTGATCGGCCTTATACGGACCTTCAACCGGTACGCCGATATAGTCGGCCTGCTCGGGGGTGAGCGAGGTCAGTTTCACACCGATCTTGGCGAGGTGGAGGCGGGCCACTTCCTCGTCGAGGTATTTCGGCAGGACCTTCACTTCGCCAGCCTTGTAGGTGTCCTTGTTCTTCCAGAGATCGATTTGCGCGAGCGTCTGGTTGGTGAAGCTGTTGGACATCACGAAGCTCGGATGACCGGTGGCGCAACCGAGGTTCACGAGGCGGCCTTCGGCAAGCATGTAGATGCAGTTGCCGTTAGGGAACGTGTATTTGTCCACCTGCGGCTTGATGTTGGTCCGCACCACGCCGGGCGCGGTGTTGAGCTTGTCGATCTGGATTTCGTTGTCGAAGTGGCCGATGTTGCAAACGATGGCCTGGTCCTTCATTTTTTCCATGTGCTCAAGGCGGATGATGTCCTTGTTGCCGGTGGTGGTGACGTAGATGTCACCCCATCCGAGAGTGTCTTCGATGGGCAGAACGCGGAAACCTTCCATGGCGGCTTGCAGCGCGCAAATCGGGTCGATCTCGGTGACGACAACTTGCGCACCTTGGTTGCGGAGTGCTTGGGCACTGCCTTTACCTACATCGCCGTATCCGCAAACCACGCCGACCTTGCCGGAAATCATCACGTCGGTGGCGCGCTTGATGCCATCGACCAATGACTCGCGGCAACCGTAGAGGTTGTCGAATTTCGACTTGGTCACCGAGTCGTTCACGTTGATGGCGGGAACCAGCAGCGTGCCGGCCTTGGCCATCTGATAGAGACGGTGAACGCCGGTGGTGGTTTCCTCGGAGACACCCTTCCAATCGGCCACGATCGTGTGGAAGATCCCGGGTTGTTCGACTTTGATCTTCTTAAGAAGTTCCTTGATGACTTGTTCCTCGTGGCTTCCGGAGGCGGTGGAAATCCAGTCGGATCCATTCTCCATTTCATAACCCTTGTGAATGAGCAGGGTGGCGTCGCCACCATCATCGACGATGAGTTGCGGGCCGAGCCCCTTCGGATTCACCAGAGCCTCCCACGTGCACCACCAATATTCCTCAAGAGTTTCGCCCTTCCAGGCGAACACCGGAATCCCCGCAGCCGCGATGGCGGCGGCAGCGTGGTCCTGGGTGGAAAAGATGTTGCAGGAAACCCAGCGCACATCGGCACCGAGCTCGACGAGCGTCTCGATGAGCACGGCAGTCTGGATGGTCATGTGCAGCGAACCCATGACGCGCACGCCTTGCAGCGGCTTTTGCGGGCCGTATTTCGCACGGGTGGACATGAGGCCGGGCATCTCGTGCTCGGCGATTTCGATTTCTTTCCGACCGAAATCGGCGAGGGTGATATCTTTTACTTTGTAGTCGGACATGGCAGTTTATTGTATGATGCTAGAGAATAAGAATAGACAGAAGACTTTGAGACAGAAGACAGAAGAAAAGAAGAGGCTTAACGGTTGCTGTTCAAAGGCTTTAGGCGTTGGGAGAAACTGGAGGGTGGAATCGACTGATCAGAAGAGCCAGCCGAAGACGGAGTTGATGATGCGGGGCAAGAGATGTTTGCGAAGACCTTCTATCATGGAGGATATTTCCTTGACCTCGGTGATGAGGTGGCGGGCTTGATCTTCAGAAAAATATCCGCCTTTCAGACCAATGTAGAGTTGGGTTCGCAATTCACCGGCAGAGCCTTTGGCATATGACAGAAAGCGTCGGAATTCACGATTGCTATCGCGATCAGCTCCTTCCGCAATGTTAGAAGGAATGGAGATGCACGATCGGATCATCTGGTCCTTGAGGCCGTAGAGCTTGATCGGCTCCACGAGCGAAAGCACATCCACCGCAAGCCGCGCTGAACGCTTCCAAACCTCAAGTTCCTCGAAGTTGTGCATCTCTTTTCCAGTCTTCCGTCTTCTGTCTCAAAGTCTTCTGTCTGCGCCGAAGGCGCTTAGCCTACCGCTTTCTTCAGCGCCGCGACCTTGTCGGTCTTCTCCCAGGTGAGATCGGCGTCGGACTTGCCGAAGTGACCGTAGTTGGTGGACTTTGAATAGATCGGACGAAGCAGTTTGAGCTGCTTGACGATATCGGCGGGCTTGAAGGAGAAGACCTTCTTCACTGCGGCGAGGATTTTCGCGTCGCTAACAGTTCCGGTGCCGAAGGTGTCGATGTGGATCGAAAGCGGCTGCGGATGGCCGATGGCGTAGGCAAACTGGATCTCGCAGCGCTTGGCGAGGCCTGAAGCCACCACGTTTTTAGCAACCCAGCGGCCCATGTAGGCGGCGGAGCGGTCCACTTTCGACGGGTCCTTGCCGGAGAATGCACCACCGCCGTGACGGCCCATGCCGCCGTAGGTATCGACGATGATCTTGCGACCGGTGAGACCGGAGTCGCCTTGCGGGCCACCGACGACGAACTTGCCGGTCGGATTGATGAGATACTCGGTGTCTTTGGTGAGCATGTTTTTCGGCAACACCTTCTTGATAACCTGCTCGATGCAGAATTTTTCGATTTCCGCATGGGAGACATCCGCCGCGTGCTGAGTGGAGATCACCACGTTGACAATGCGGGTCGGCTTGTCGTTAACGTATTCGACTGCCACTTGGGATTTTGCGTCAGGGCGAAGCCATTTGGCGAGTTTACCGGCCTTGCGGATGCGTGTCAGTTCGCGGCCGAGGCGATGAGCGAACATGATCGGCGCGGGCATAAGCTCCGGGGTTTCGTCACAGGCGTATCCGAACATGATGCCTTGGTCGCCGGCACCTTGCTCCTTGTGCTTCTTGCCTTCGGCACCCTTGGCATCCACGCCCTGGGCGATGTCCGGGGACTGAGTGGTCAGGTAGTTATTGATGAAAATCTGGTCGGCGTGGAAGACGTCGTCACAGTTGGTGTAGCCGATGCCACGGACTGCGTCGCGGATGACCTTTTCAATATTGATCACCGAACCAATGGGCTTCCGGCCGATCTTGGGAATGGTGATTTCACCACCTACGACCACCACGTTGCTCTTCACGAAAGTCTCGCAGGCAACCCGGCTTTTAGGGTCGATGGCAAGGCAGGCGTCAAGAACGGCGTCTGAAATGGTGTCGGCGACCTTGTCTGGATGCCCTTCACCAACGGATTCCGAAGAAAAAATGTATGTGCTCATGTGTTTGTTAATTTTCGTATCGTCAAATCGTGATGCGTTGATACAATCACGCCGTCATGATGTCAATGCTGAAATCTTTAAAATTACTTTCCGACCCCACACGACTGCGGATTTTGATGTTGGTTGGCGAGGAAGCGCTGTCCGTTGCCGAGCTTCAGGAGGTTCTGGGCATGGGGCAAAGCCGGATTTCCACGCAGCTTTCCCAGATGAAAACCGCCGGATTGGTGAGCGACGAGCGGAGCGGAAAAAACAACATGTATTCCTGCACGGCAGCGGAAGATCTGCTAGAAGTCGCCCGTCTGGCGGCGGAGGAAGTCCCGGAAGTGTCGGCGGACCTCGCGGCACTGCGGCATTTATTGAGGAAACGCCAGGATACCGCGCGGGCGTATTTCGACGAACTTGCCGGACGTTTTGGCAAGGACTACGTCCCCGGGCGCTCGTGGAAGGCACTCGCGGAGGCGTTGATCAAGGTACTCAATTACAAAATCGTCGCCGATCTCGGCGCGGGTGAAGGGACGCTGGCCCAGTTGCTCGCCCAGCGCGCGGAGAAGGTGATCGCCATAGACCTCTCACCGAAAATGGTCGAATTCGGCCAATCGCTGGCCATCCGCAACGGCTTGCACAACCTCGAATACAGGCTCGGCGACATCGAAAATCCGCCGATCCAGGAAAATTCACTTGATCTCGCGGTCCTCAGCCAGGCCCTACACCATGCGGAGCACCCGCAGCGTGCGATCGACGCCGCCTTCCGTATTCTCAAGCCCGGCGGTCGATTGATCATTCTGGATCTCGTGCAACACCACTTCGAGGAAGCCCGCGAACTCTACGCCGATCGTTGGCTGGGATTCTCCGAGAGCAACCTCGCCGCTATGTTAGAGCGCGCCGGATTCTCACAAATCGAAACCATCGTCGCCGACAAGGAACTGACTTCGCCGAACTTCCAAACACTCCTCGGTATTGGGACTCATCCGCTTTGATTTTGTTCTGAGAGCAGGTCTGAATATCCCCGAAGGCAGGGACCGATCTCCGGAGAGCGGTCCCTGCCTTGGTGCAGAACTATTTTTTCTCCGCCAGGTTTACCCGGAAGGTTTTTCCGGCGGGGCCGGTTTCTGATAGGATATTCCGTCCACCACAGAGGACCGTTGTCTTCTGCATGTCCCCTTCCCTTTCCACCACGATGTCCCACGCCTTACCGAAGGCCCGCACATCGCGCAGCGCCATGCGGGGCCAGTCTTTGGGCAGCCATGGTGTACATTCAAACGAATCCAACCCGGTGGGAACAATGCCGAACATGCCTTCGGTGAACACGCGCGGATAGAGCGATCCTGGGCAGAGCATATCGATGGCGTCCTCGTCGGGATACGGTCCGCGCTGACCGAAGATCTGCGCTTTCACCACACGTTGTGTCAGGTCGAGCGCCTGCTCGGTGCGTCCGGATTTGAACATCACCCGTAACGCATAATAAGTTTCTCGGCCCCACTCGGTTTCCGGATGATCGGACGCGGCTAGAATATCACCGCCCTGCATGCGGGTCGGCCAGAGTTTATCGGAAACCATCGCGTCGAGCGTGCCGGACTGCCGCTCGGTGATGCCCATCGCGAGTGGTAACAGAATCCATCCGCGCAGCACGTCGTTGCCCTTGAAATAACGATAGGTATTGAAGCCTTCGACTTCCGCGCCGAAAAATGAATTGATCGCCTTGTGCAAGGCGTCCGCGCGTTGATCAAACTCCGCGGCGACAGGCTTGTTCAAGGAGCGAGCAAGTATTGCGGCGTGCCGGTAGCCGCCATAAGCGAGCGACGAGGTGCTGAGATTGGCGTCTCCCGTCGGATAGCGACCTTCCATTTCATCGGTCTTTGATGCGACAATGCCGTCATGCCGCGTGTTTTTCAACACGGACTGCGCACTGAACTCGATCAGCGGCCACATCTCTTCGGCGGCGGCGCGGGCACCTTGGAACAAGAGGAATTTCGACAAACCGTAGAGCACCATCGCATCGTCGCCACGCCACCTTTGACAAAGTTTCAAATCGGCATGCTCGAAGGATCCGGGGAAAGGATCGATGCCATTCTCCCGACAATAACCCAGCCAGATGCGATACATGTTCATGCCCGCCTTGTTCAGTTCCGGGTCACCGAAAAACGGGAATACCGGACTGGAATATTCCACCGGATCGTTAGCCCAGATGCCTGGAGAATAGGTGAGACTGCCATTGTGGGTGATCACGCCCTTATGCGTTTCGATCGGGGTTTCCAGCACGTGGAACTTCTGCAAGGCATAGGCAATGTCGAGATCGCGGTCCGGTGTTTCCAATCGACCGGGACCTTTCCAGGCCGCATCGGCGACCGCCTGGCGACCAGCGCGTTCGGCCGCGACATCGAACGTCATATCCGGCTCGTCCGTTAGGCGCGCATGGATACTCGCGTGAAACGCAATCTCTCCGCCGGGCAGCGCGGTCGCATCAACCACCTGCGATTGCCAAACCATAACGACCTTTTCGCCCTCGCGCTTTTCGATACGGTCCGCTTTCACCTCCACCTTCAACGGTTTGTCGCCGGTATTACGCAAGCGCCATTCATCGATCACCAAAGCCTTAGTCATCGACGGATAGATAGTGCGCGTCACCACCACTCCACCGACTGCAGAATAAGTCATCATCAACCTGCCATCAAAGCTGGCTTTGGTCGGGAGCAGACCGGTCATCGGCTTGCCATTGATGAAAATAACGGGCATCAAATCCCGCTTTTCATCAAAAACCGCCTGACCTTTGTCCACACGGTCTTTCGGAACGTTGAAGAAACGGGTCTTGGGCAGAAGACCCTTGGCAAGGTCCAGATGCACCTCCATCACTACCTTGCGCCCCTGCATGCAAAGGACAATCGGAGTTTGGCCTTCCTTGAAATGATGGGTGATAGTTCCGTTATCCTCCCGCATCCAGAAGTCCTCCCCTGACGCGGGAAGTGACAAACCAAATGCACCAATCAACGCGGTGGCAAGGCTGAGCATACGAATGCGCATGATCATAATTTTTGTAATTTCAGATAGTCGAGCCATGCGGCCTCGGTGGTAATTTCGCCATCGGCGGCCCATGCGAAGCCGCATCGGTAGGAAACACGACCTTGGTCATCCGTGCGGACGATCATGAGCGCGTGTTCGTTCTTTCCGGGCTTGTCCGTGGCCGGGAGACGCATCGTGCGTACCACGGTGGCGGGATTTACGATCACTCCGGTACCAAAGCCCTTTCCCGCCAGCGGTTCGTAAACGGCGACGAGTCCTTTTTCGCCATCGAGAGTCATCGACGCACCTTTGTCCTGCGTGTTGATACCGATGACCACCTCCTGCGGAAGCTTTGTGCCTGTGGCCGGATTCTTGGAATGTTTTCCGGGTTGGGTGGAAAAGGTGGAGGTGATGTCACAAAGGCGTTCACCAAGGCGCAGACGGGTGACACGGTATTCGCACAGGGGTTTGCCCTCCACCATCACCGGATACTGATAGACCGTGCGAAACTCGGCGACTTCCGGGCCGGTCCAGATGATCTCTGCAGATAGATAGGTATCGGATGTGACCAGCTTGCCATCAATCCAAAGCCCCAGCCCACCACAACCGCGGGTATCACCGACATGATAGCCATCTAAACCCTCGCCAGTATCCTTGTGATACGAAAGGCCGCGCTTAAGATCATCGGCATACCACTTGTCGATCACCGGGCGGGCGACGCGCTTGCACCAGACATCGATGCCGCTGTCCTCCGGGCCGCTACGCAAGGCCGGACCATACACCCGGAAAGCCACCTTGTCGTTTTCCCATGCGAGGTCGTCCTTGCGCTCGGGCACCAGGCGCGCGTAGGCCCGCGGTGTGACATCAGCGGCGATGATTTTCTCGGCGGCGGCTATCAAGGTTTTAGGATCCGCAGGCTGAGCCCCCAGCAGGCGCAGGATTTCGCTGCCAGCCAGCAGGAATGCCCCGCTGCCGTAGTCCTGTGTGGATCCGGCTTCGAGGTAATCTGGAGCTGCACCAACCGGCTGAACGTATCCCACCAAGCCATCCGGTTTCACGCGGGTCATCAGGCCATTCCATGCACGGATGATGACCGGCAGATGCGCGGCACGATCGAGCAAGCCGTGGTTGACACCCCAGGCCAGGCCGAAGGTGAAAAATCCACTGCCGCTGGTTTCCCCAAAAGGAATTTCCTGAGGATCTAATAAACTTGGATACCACAAGCCGTCCGGCTGTTGCGCCGCGAGGATGGCGGCGGTCATTTCCTTGAAGAGTTTTTCATAAAACCCGCGCTTCGGATGATCCTTAGGCAAGTGCTCTAACATGAGCGCGAGTCCTCCATAAACCCAACCGTTGCCACGACTCCAAAAGGTCTTTTTCCCGCTCGGAGTTTTCTTTTCGAAAAACGTCGCGTCGCGAAAAAACAGTTTTTCCGCAGGATCATAGAGATGGTCGTAGGTGGACTGGAATTCACGATCGAGAAACTCCAGATATTTACGGTCGCCGGTGGCGGTGAAGAGCCGCGCGAGCGTGGGCGGTGCCATGTAAAGCGAGTCGCACCAGGTCCAGCGATCAGTGATGCTCACTCCCTTGGTTTTCGGCTTGTTACCGAAGGCGATTTCCTCCGTGACGGGATGATCGATCACATGGGACAGCCGGTCGCGCATCGGATCGAGCCGCTCCTTGCGCGTAGGGTCCATCAGATAGACATCGAGCCATGCGTGCCCCACGGCATGGTCATCGGCATGATAGACGCGGTTGGCGGGCATCCATCCGGCCTGGGTACCGAAGCGGATGACGGAGGCAAGGTATTTCGCATCACCGGTGGACAATGCGGTGCGAAGCAGGCCATCGTATAGCGGCGCGATGATCCAGTCCCGTGTCTCGGTCCCGCTTGGGTTGGCGAGTTGCCAATCGGCGGAGCGCTTCAAGGCGGCGGTGATCTGGGCGGACTCCAACTCCGCGGCGGACGAAGCATGTGATAGAGCAAATGAAATGCCAGCCAGCAGGATGGCGCGAAACGGTTGGGTTGATCGGATCATCATCGTGTTTGGATTTTTGGTTTTGTTATAGGCCTCAAAGCGCCTCAATGGCAGCCATGATTCTTTTGGAAATGCGGTCGTATCCTTCTTTGTTGGATGAACTCTTGAGTTCTTCAGGGCTGAGACGGATCGGAGGGCCCACGTCCACCGTGATGCGCGAGAAGCGGACACGAGCGCACCCGCGTGGCAGCGCTTCATGGGCACCACGGATGCGCATCGGTTGAATGACCGCCCCGGATTTCACGGCGATGAGGCCGATGCCTGGGGCTCCTTCGCCGATCGATCCATCCATGGTGCGCGAGCCTTCCGGAAAGACCAGGACGCGTTCGCCTTCCTTGAGTTTCCGGATGATGATTTTCAGGCTGGTCATATCAGGGTGATCCTGGTCCACAGGGATGGCATTCCATTGAGCATAGAGCCACTTGGCGATCCCCTTGAACAGCGATTTGCGGGCCAAATAGACCATTTCAGTCTGATACACAGCTCCGATGAGCGGAGGGTCCAGATAACTTTGATGATTCGAAGCGACCAACACCGGTCCCTCGGTGACAAGGTGCTCCATGCCATTGACGCGCATTCCGAACAGTGTCCTGAATGCGGAGGCAAAGGTCATCCAACCCAACCAGTAGATCCATCTCATGATAAGTGAAAAGCTGAAACGCCGGAAATCTGGAATGAAGAATGCCGCGCGTCGAGACTTATAGCTTCAGCCCTTGCCGCGTGAGGATTTCAATAGCGGCCTGCACGCCTTCTTCAATGCCGAGGTGAGAGTTATCAAGGACGGTGGCACCCTCGGCGACGATCAATGGAGCGGTGGCCCGTTTGCTATCAGCAGCGTCGCGTTTGGCGATGGAATCGACCAAACCCTCGTCGCCGCGGCGGGCGGCGCGCACTTCCTCATCGGCATCGACATAGATTTTGAAAGGAGTGTCCGGAAACACGACGGAGCCGATATCGCGTCCTTCCATGACGATGCTCGAATGTTCGAGATAGCCGCGTTGGAGGTCGATGAGTTTATTGCGGACCTGCGGGATGGCGGAAATAGCGGAGACGTTGGCATTGACGTCCGGGCCGCGGAGTTCGTCGCCGGGGTCGATGCCATCGATGGTGATGGTGGACAGGATGCCATCGTGACCGCAGCGGATCTCGATACGGCCTAACAATTCAATGACCGCCGGGGCGTCGTGGGAATCAATATTTTCACGTAGGATTTTCCAGGTGATGGCACGATACATGGCTCCGGAATTGACCATGATCAATCCGAGGCGGCTGGCGAGAAGTCGTGCGAGGGTACTTTTACCCGAGGCGGCAGGGCCATCAATGGCAATGGCGAAGTGCGGGGTGGAGGATGGGTCTTGGGTCACGCGCGTGGGACGGTAGGTAGCACGAAAGCCGCTTCATCCGTGCGTTGGTCGAGGATGGCGGCGAGGTGGTGGGAAAACCCCGGGTAGGAGGTGTTTACACAGTCGGTGTTGCGGATGATGGTTTCGCCCTCAGCGAAGAGGCCGGCGATGGCAAAGGCCATGGCGATGCGGTGATCGCCGAAGCTGTCGATTTCAGCGCCATGCAGGGGTTTGCCGCCCTCGATTTCCATGCCGTCCTCGAATTCCTGCACCTCGGCCCCCATGGCGCGGAGGTTGTTCACCACGGTGGTGATGCGGTCGGTTTCCTTGACGCGCAGTTCGCGGGCATTGCGAATCACCGTGCGACCTTCGGCAAGGGCGGCGGCCACGGCGATGACCGGGATTTCATCGATGAGATTGGGCACCTCGCTGGCGAGGATCGTCGTGCCTTTGAGGGGCGCACCGTGGATTTCGATATTGCCGATAGGTTCGCCTTCCGAGCTGTGAAGGATCTCCAACATGTGCGCGCCCATGCGGCTGAGAACCTTGAGAATGGCAGTCCGGGTGGGATTGAGTCCCACGTCTTTGATGAGCAAACGCGAACCCGGCAACGCGGCTGCGGCGACCAACCAGAACGCGGCGCTCGAAATATCTCCGGGCACCGTGAAATCACAGGCTTCCGGGACCTGCCCCCCGATAATCGAAATGGCATTGCCGTCATGGCGGGTACTGACATGGAACGATGCGAGCATGCGCTCGGTGTGGTCGCGCGTTTCCGCAGGCTGGATGACCGTGGTTTGGCCGTCCGCGAAAAGCCCGGCTAACAACACGGCGCTTTTCACCTGCGCGCTGGCGACCGGCATATCATAGGTGATGGGCGTGAGTTTCGCCGGGTGGATCCGCAGTGGCGCACAGCCGGGTTTTTCGCCGAGAGTTTCGAGATTCGCGCCCATTTGTCCGAGCGGCACGGTGATGCGTCCCATCGGGCGGGAGGAAAGCGAGGCGTCGCCGAAAAGTTCGGATGTAAATGTCTGGCCGGCCAACAATCCGGCGAGCAGCCTCATGCCGGTGCCGGAGTTTCCGCAATCGATCGGGGCGGCCGGCGCGCTGAGTTTCATCGATTGGCCATGGATCCGCAGGTGGGTCGGGCCGTAGTCGGCGAGTTCTTCGATCACGTCGTATCGGGCACCCAATGCCTTCATCGCGTTGAGGGTATTGAGGCAATCCTCGCTGGGCAGGAAATTGCGGATGGTGCAGGTGCCGTTGGACAGCCCGCCGAGGATGGCGGCGCGGTGGGACATGCTCTTGTCTCCGGGGACGCTGAATTCCGCGTGGAGTTTGGAAATGGCTGTGACTCGGAAATCCGACATGTGGAAATGGAAAAAGGTGGCTATGAGGGCGGGTTGAGGAAGTCGCGCTGATGTTTCGCAGCGGCAAGCCATTGTCGAGCCGGTTCTTGCTCGGCGGATTCCAGATGGCCGAGAATTTCCGTCAGATCCGCAAGGATGTCACGCAGCGGTTCCAAAAGTGCCTCGCGGTTTTCGGTGACGATTTCCGCCCACATTTCCGGGCTCCCGGACGCGACGCGGGTGGTGTCCCGCAGGCCGCCTCCGCCGAAGGATCCTTCCGCCGGATTTTTCAGGCAAATGCGTGCGGCAGCAGCGGCCACAATGTGCGGCAGGTGACTGATCCGTGCGACCAAAGCATCGTGAACAACAGCGGTCATCCACGAGACCCGGCAGCCGACGCTTTTCCAGAACCGCTCCAGCGCCTCCGCACGGTGGGCCGGAATTTGTTCGTCATTGGTGAGCAGGCAGGCCGCATTTTCAAATATATCGGCCGTGATGGCAGTGATTCCCTGGCGTTCCGAACCGGCCATCGGGTGACTGCCGATGAAATCAAGACCTCCGCCAGCCAGCAGCGGAGGAAGTGTCTGGTGAGGCGTCCGTTTCACACTGCCGACATCCGTAATCAGGCAGGATGACGGCAATCCGGCGGCCAATGCCTGTGAAACCAAGACCGGCATCGCACCCACCGGGACGGCAAGAACCACGAGATCCGCATCCTTGACCGCCTCGGCAAGGT
The DNA here is from genome assembly GCA_903906515.1 of Akkermansiaceae bacterium. Taxonomy (GTDB): domain Bacteria; phylum Verrucomicrobiota; class Verrucomicrobiia; order Verrucomicrobiales; family Akkermansiaceae; genus Luteolibacter. The sequence goes on along the minus strand of CAIVKO010000208.1, from coordinate 1,165 downwards.
CGGTCGTGGCATGCCGGATCCCCAACTTGAGCGCCGAGTCTGCGGTTTCCGGCCTGCGCGCCCAAAGCGTGACGCGCGGTGGATTCTCCAGCCGCTCCAATGCCAATGCCAGCGAACCGCCAAGCAGTCCGCCGCCGAGGATGGTGATATGGGAAAAATCCTTGCTCATTTGAAAAAGAAACCGGGTCCGGAATTCCGGACCCGGTCGGTGTTTTTTAAATGGATCAGTCGGGAATCAAGTGGATTCAGGGAACGCGGAAGTATTTCTTCTCCGATGCGGGGAAGGTCGGATCTTGGACCAATTGACCGCTCGGGAAGCCACGCACGTCCACCAACTTGTTGTTGTAGGGACTCAAAACAAATCCTTCTTTTCCGGGAACCTTGCTGCCAAACTGGTAATCAGCGGTCTTCTTGGTCTCTTCCTTCTTGCCCGGGCCGGTTGGGTTGGAAGTTCCAGGTTCAGGTGTCTGTCCGCTGATAAGCTCCTTTTCCTTCTTGAGCTCCTCTTCCTTTTTCAGGGCTTCCTCTTTTTTCTTCAATTCCTCGGCTTCCTTGGCTTTTTGCTGCTCAGGAGTGAGAACGGGGGCCGTTTTGTCGATTTGCTTAGGGTCGCGGCTGGCATTCGGCTTTTCCTTGACGGGATAGCAAGACGCAAGCATCAGGCTGACAAGGGCTGCGAATCCGATAGTATGACGGAGTTTCATGACGATGAGGAGTTAAAAGGTCGGGTAATCAATATCCGCCCCGCCTAGAAGTGAGAGGCGAGGCGGAGAAATAATGATCTTTTTCCTCACGACGTCAAGCAAGGTCCTCAAATTTATAGGGCATCTGGGTTTCGCGAATAAATGGTAGGATGGATCAAAACCTCCTCGCTCACAAACAGCCGCGAATCACCGCGAATCTCCATCCGCTTGTAACCGCATAACGCATTTCATCCTATTCTGACGTAGACCGTCCGTGCCTCAAAATTCAACCCGTTCACCTGTGTTATAAGCTGGGCAATTTTCAAACATAACTCATTGAGAATCAAATGGTGGAGGCGAGGGGAGTCGAACCCCTGTCCGGGACGCCGTCAACGATGGTATCTACACGTTTAGCAGGCGGTCTGGGGTTTCGGAAGGACTGGGCCCGCTTGCGGCGTTGTCTTTCCTAGGAACCTGTTGTT
>CAIVKO010000207.1 GCA_903906515.1 Akkermansiaceae bacterium | reverse complement strand
GCCACGTGGCGCGGGCATTCTGCCCGACGCCTCTCACATCAACGCATACATCAAAATCGCGCTGCCGCCATATTCGCGGCGATCGGTGAGGGTGAGGTTTTCCGCGACGGGAGATGTCTGGCTGGCGGAGATCTCGACGATCAAACGCGCATCGGAAGCAAGCCTCGGCACCAACAGACCACTCTTGAGCAGGTCTCCCGCGAGATCCTTGTCGCCGTAGTGTTTCCAGTAGGGAGGATCGGCGAAGATGAGATCATAAACGCAAGCATCACGTTTCAAAAACGAGGCGACATCCGCTTTGACGGCACGGCCGCCATCCAGACGGGATTTAGTTAGATTTTCGGAAATCACCGTGCATGCCTGGCGGTGATCATCCACAAACGTGCAGGATGCCGCGCCACGGCTGAGTGCTTCCAGCCCGATGGCTCCGGAACCCGCGAAAAGATCGAGAACCCGTGCATTTTCCACGGTTTCACCAAGGATGGAAAAAATCGCCTGGCGCACGAAATCGGTGGTGGGCCTGGTGACCGAAGCAGGAACCTTGATGGAGAGGCGCCCGGCTTTTCCTGCGATGATTCTCATGTGAGTGACGGTGGAATTGTGGTATTTTTTAACCACGGATTACTCAGATTACACGGATTTAAGATTCCACCAAACAGAGTTCCAGTTGGTTTTCATCATTCCTTCAAAATCTGTGTCAATCTGCGTAATCTGCGGTTCAATTTCGGTTTTCAGGTTCATTGCGATTCAGAACTCACAATGCCCCGGCGTGCGCGCAAAGGGAATGACATCACGGATATTGGCCATGCCGGTGACGAACATGAGCATGCGCTCGAAGCCCATGCCGAAACCCGCGTGCGGGACACTGCCGTATTTCCGCAGGTCGGCATACCAACCGTAGGCATCGGGATCGAGTTCGTGTTTCCTGAAGTTTTCCATCAGCACGTCGAGGCGCTCCTCGCGCTGGCTGCCGCCGATGATTTCACCGATACCGGGGACCAGCACGTCCATGGCGGTCACGGTTTTGTTGTCATCGTTGAGGCGCATGTAGAAGGGTTTGATTTCCTTCGGATAGTTGAAAACGGTGACGGGCTTTTTGAAGTGCTCTTCGGTGAGCCAACGTTCGTGTTCGGACTGGAGGTTGAGGCCATATTCGACGGGATAGGCGAAGTTGACGCCGCTGGCTTTAAGCAGTTCCACGGCTTCGGTGTAGGAAATCCGCTCGAACGGGCGACTGGCGACAAATTCGAGTCTCTCGCGCAGGCCCTTATCCACGAACTTCTCGAAGATCGAGAGGTCGCCTTCGTTGTTCTCCAGCATTTCCCGAACGAGGAATTTCACCAAGGATTCCGCGAGGTCCATGTCGCCCGCGAGGTCGCAGAAGGCGACTTCCGGTTCGATCATCCAGAACTCGGCGGCGTGGCGCGAGGTGTTGGAGTTTTCCGCGCGGAAGGTGGGGCCGAAGGTGTAGATATTGGAAAGGGCGCAGGCGAAGGTTTCCCCTTCCAACTGGCCGCTAACGGTGAGATAGGCGCGCTTGCCGAAGAAATCCTCGGCGTCCTTCGAGATTTTATCGTCCGGCAGGGTGGTGACGCGGAACATCTCGCCGGCTCCCTCGCAATCGCTGGCGGTGATGATGGGCGTGTGAACGTAGATGAAATCACGCTCCTGGAAAAACCGGTGCACGGCAAAGGCCATGCGACTGCGAGTGCGAAACACCGCGCCGTAGAGGTTCGTGCGCGGCCGGAGGTGGGCAATCGTGCGCAGGAACTCGGTGCTGTGGCCTTTTTTCTGGAGCGGGTAGTCTTCCGGCGCTTCACCTAACAATTTCACCGAAGACGCCTGCATTTCCCACTTCTGTCCGGCGGCGGGGGATGGAATGAGTTTCCCGTGGATCTCGACGGAGGCACCGGTGGCCATTTTCGCGATGTCCTCGTAGCCGGGAATGCCGGCGTCGGCGACGATCTGAAGATTGGCGAGGCAGGTGCCGTCATTGAGTTCGAGAAACGAAAACGCCTTGGAATCACGGCGGGTGCGCACCCAACCGGCCACGTGAAGATCATCGGCGGGTTCCTCCCGCCGGAGGACGTGTTTGATTAGCAATCGCATGGACTTCGTTAGCGGCAGCGGAGGGGATTGTCAAAGCGGCACTTGAGGATCATCCGGGTTTACAACGTCGCCGGGGTTTCACAACCAGTTGACATCAAGGGGAAGACACATTCCACTCATCCCGGATGAACGACTTTTCCAGCACCCTCATCGACCTCGCCCTTGCCGAAGACATCGGCGGCGGCGATGTCACCTCACTCTATTTTATTCCCGCAGAACGCAAGGCCCGTGCATTTGTCGCGGCACGCTCGGAGGGAGTGGTGTCCGGCATAGGGATTGCGGCCCGCGTATTTCGGAAGGTGGACCCTTCATTGAAAGTGGAGGAGCTTATCCCGGACGGCAGCCGAGTAAGCGAGGGAGCATTATTGCTCAGCGTCGAGGGCCGCGCCCGCTCGATCCTCACCGCAGAGCGCACCGCACTGAATTTCCTCCAACGCCTCAGCGGCGTGGCCACGCTCACCGCCCGCTACGTCGATGCGATCAAAGGCACGTCCGCACGCATTCTGGACACGCGAAAAACCACGCCGGGCTATCGTTTGCTCGAAAAACAAGCGGTCGTCGATGGAGGCGGAGTCAACCACCGCATGGGGCTTTATGACCGCGCCATGGTCAAGGACAACCACCTCGTGGCCGAGGGCGGACCGGATGCCATCCAAGCCGCTATCCTCCGCCTCAAGGCGGAAAAACCGGGCGTCCAGGTGGAATTGGAGGCCGACAACCTCGATCAAGTCCGCAGTTTCATCAAAATGGAGGGGGTCGATCACATCTTGCTCGATAACATGACTCCCGATGAATTGCGTGAGGCCGTGGCCGTCCGTGACGAACGCACCAAGCCCATTCTCGAAGCCAGCGGCGGGGTCACCCTCAAGTCCGTGCGCGAAATCGCCGAAACAGGTGTGGATTTCATCTCGGTAGGCGCACTCACGCACTCCGCTCCAGCTTTGGATATCGGCCTGGATTTCACCCCACTCTAAAGCTCCTACACCCCATGTCGGAAAATTTTGCCGAAGCGGCAGCAGGATTTCCCGATCCCTTCCGGCTCATGGTGCGGGACGAAGCGGGATCGACCAATGTCGAGTTGCGGGCCTTGGCGGAGTCCGGAGCACCAGGCGGCTTGGTCTTGCTGGCGCTCAAACAAACCGCCGGACGAGGACGCCGTGGCGCGGTATGGTTCGCACCGGAAGGTGAGTCGCTGGCTTTTTCCATTCTGATCCGACCCCAAGAACCCAAAGCGCTGTGGCCGCGTCTCGCACTGGCCACCGGTCTCGCCGTGGCAGAGGCAGCCGAATCCTTCGGCCCGTCCACCGGCATCAAATGGCCCAATGATATCTGGATCGGTCGACGCAAATTGGCGGGAATCCTGGTCGAAGCCGGAACGGATTACGCCATTATCGGTATCGGCCTGAACGTCAACACCACGGGTTTTCCTGCGGAAGTGGCCAATATCGCGACATCCTTGAAGATCGAAACTCAACGAGAATTTTCCCGCCCCGACGTGCTGGCAGCGATCATCCGCCGCTTTGCCATCCATCACTCGCAAATCGGCGTAGGCTTCAACGATTTATTGGATTCCGTGCGCCAGCGTTGCGTGCTCACCGGTCACCACGTTTCACTCGACACCTCCAGCGGTCCACGAACCGGAATCATGCATGGCATCGCTCCCGGTGGCGAACTGCAACTGCGCACGGACAAGGGCATCGAAAACCTGATCCAGGCCGATGAAATCCGCATCATCGGGTAGCCACAAAAAAAGAGCGGCCACTTTCGTGACCGCTCTTAGATTGATTGTTGAAGTCGGTTGACTCCAGGTTGAATTAGAAGCTCACGCTCAGCATCGTACCTGCAACCAGTTGGTTTTCAGAACCACCGGTGTAGGTGGAGTCATAGTCATCGCCAAGGGCGAGCGAGTAGGCCACGAACGGGGAAAGTTTCGCGTGCTCGGTAAATGCCCAGTCAACAGAAACCTTGGTGGTCCAAGCGGTGGGTTGGCCTTCTTCGATCATGTAGCCGACGTTGGTGCCCACGTTCACGGTGACACAAGGGTTGACCACGAACGAACGGCTGAGAGCCAGTTCGGAATAACCATTGTTGTCCGCACCTTGGATGCCCCAGAAGTAGGTCAAGGAAGCGGTCACGAAGCCGAAGTCGCGGGAAATCCCGAAATAGACTTCTTGTGAGTCGATTTGATCCAACCAACGGTTGTTCACATCACCTTGCGGATAAGCATAGTAGATGTAGCCCACGGACGCCTTGAGGAACCCGAAGTCCTTGGAGACTTCAGCATAGAGGTCCAGCTCATTGCAGTTAGCGCTGCCGTTGAACGGAATAGGAGAGCGGGCATCTTGATCAAAGCTGCCGTACCAGGCACCGGCGCTGAGGCCGATTCCGTTCCATTCGCCCTTGACGTTTGCGCCGACTTCGATGAGGTCATCACCGAGGTCCTGACCACGCCAGAGATACATGGTGGAGTATCCGGTGTGGAGATCATATTCGACTTCCGCCGAGGCATTGCCGGCCACTAGGGCGGAGGCAGCGGCCAGGGCGCCAATTGTTTTGCAGTAGTTTTGCATCTTGTTGTTTTTGGTTTCGGTTGCTGCTTGCGTCCTTGGTGCACCGTTGTTGGAGCATTCAGGAGCGAGTCGGAATTAGCATTCCGCGTGCCAAATGACCGCTGAAAGCTCTCCGTTGGGCGAATGTTTCACTTTTCCGAAGTATCTGTCCAGCATTTTTTTGACACGGGATTTCACCCCGCACGGCGATGGGGATAATTGGCCACTCTGGGGATGGCAAGAAATAATATGTATTTCCGGGAATTTTTCCGAAATACCATGGAAAAACCAGACGAATTCGCAAAAAATAAATTTTGGCACGGGGTTTGCTTTAGTGCCGGATGTCAAATCCGGGAGTGTGTAATTTCCGGCACAGGCAACCAATCATCCGATCAACCCCGAACATCATGACCAGTCGATACCTAATCAAAGTGCGGGCCCTCGTGGCAGCCGCGATCGCGTTCAGCGCAGCCCCCCTGTGTTTGCCCGTCCATGCGCAGGACACTGCAGCCCCAGCAAGCACCGAAGCGGCGGCAGCCCCACCGGCGGCGGCACCGGCAGCCGCGGCAGCCACCCTACCGGATGCCACCACCGAGCAACGGATTGCGGACCTGGAGCAATACTTCCAAAACATGGGAGTTGGCGTTTCCGGAGACACCAAGTGGACATCGAAGATCGGCGGTGTCGCCGGACCCGGCCACAACGGATGGATGATGACCTGCGCCGCCTTGGTGCTTTTCATGACGCTTCCGGGCCTCGCGCTGTTCTACGGGGGATTGGTGCGCAAGAAGAACGTTCTGAGCGTTCTCGCCCAGTGTCTCGGTTGCGCTGGCATGGTCACCATCATCTGGTGGGCTGTCGGTTACAGTCTGGTTTTCGGCAAAAGCTTCACCGGGACGGCGCTCGAGCCCTTTTTAGGAGGCACTGAGTTCTTCTTCCTCAAGGATGTAACCAGCGCACCGAATACGGATTATTGCGCATGGGTTTCCCAAAACGTCTTTGCGATGTATCAGCTCATGTTCGCCATCATCACCCCGGCACTCATCATCGGAGCGATCGCCGAGCGCATGAAATTCTCCGCCATCATGCTGTTCATCGCGATCTGGATGTTTGTGATTTACCTTCCCATGGCACACATGGTCTGGGGTGTTACCGGCCTCATGAATGGTGTTTGGAATGGTGCCGCCAAGATCGCCGCCATCGACTTTGCCGGCGGAACGGTCGTCCACATGACATCCGGTTGGAGCGCCCTGATTCTCTGCATCATCCTCGGCAAGCGCCTTGGATTCGGCAAAGAAAAGATGTCCCCCCACAGCATGGTGCTTTGTATGGTTGGCACCGGCATGCTCTGGGTCGGCTGGTATGGCTTCAACGCAGGCTCCGCGCTCGCCGCAGACGGAGTTTCCGCCAATGCCTTCATGACCACCACACTGGCAGCCGCCACCGCAGGCTTCGTCTGGGGCATGATTGAAAAAGTCCTCAAGGGCCAAGCATCCATCCTCGGCATCTGTTCGGGTATCGTGGCCGGTTTGGTCGTCATCACCCCCGCTTGCGGATTTGTGGATGCCACCGGCGCGATGATCATTGGCGTGCTTGCGGCCATCGTCCCCTACATCTTCGTGATGTATGTCAAGAAGGCTGTGGGATATGACGATGCGCTCGACACCTTCGGCGTGCACGCTGTCGGCGGAACGCTCGGTGCCATCCTGACCGGCGTGTTGGCGACCAGCAAAGTCAACAGCAACCTGCTGGTGACCACTCCACCAAACTACGCCACCACCAACGGCCTTGCCAAGATGGTCGCTGAAGGCGGACTGCTCGGACAACAGTTGATAGCCGTGGGAATCACGCTCGTACTCTCGATCGTTGGAACCACCGTGATCGCCTTTGCGGTCAAAGCCATCATCGGCCTCCGCCCATCGATGGAAGTTGAAACCGTGGGCCTCGACATCAGCGAACACGGCGAAGAAGGCTACGAACACTGATTCTCTCCCCTAAATGAACGGGTGGGCCAGCAACGGTCCACCCGTTTTTGCGTCTGGACGGCATCACACGCAAGGTACCAGCACGCCGTCGCTCATGCCATGGATTTTCTTCTTGTCCGCAGGCACGATGGTGGCCAGGCAACCGCCGAAGCGGGTGCCTCCTGTCCCATCGGTGAAAAAATACGGACAGAGCCGGACGCGGCCGCGCATCATTTCCACCGAACCGTCATCACGAAACACCGGATGCGTGACAAGGCGGCCTTCGCGGAATTTCTGAAGAATCCATGGTTGCCGGGCCGACTGTGAGAGCGCGTGGGCGATACGCTCCGCCCATTCGTTGGCGGGCATGTCATGGCCGATGAATACACCGCGCGACCCCCATGCGGTTTCGTGGAAACCCGAGACTTTAAGCACCAGTTGGCGCTCTTTCTGGCTGAAAGCAGCGACATCGCCCCATGAATGCGCGTCGAGGCGCGGCAACGCGGCATGGGGAGGCAGCGGAGCGGGGTCTAATACCCACCCGTATGGCACAAGTTCCTGAAGCCGCTTGAGGTGGTTCCCGCGCAGCGAGTTTTCCCATACCTTTTTCAATGCGGGTGACCACAGCAGGGCAAGCCACAGCTTGTCCTCAAGATGCGGCTTGAATGGCGGCGTGATCCGGATGTCACCCGACGCCGCACCCTCGGCGAGTTTTCGCACGGAGGGAATGGATCGCCAGTCGAACAACTCAAAAAACCGATAGAGATCACGCCCGTCAGGCTGATAGGATTCCGCGTCGGCCACCTTCCATTCCGGACCGAGTGTATTGACGAGCCACTGCATTTCCGGCCGGTAATCCGCTGATTCGTTGGAAACCAGCACCGTCCCGCCACCGGGCATCAAGGATCGGAAGCCATCCGACATCCCGTCAGGGCCGCCCAACACTTCGAATCCAGCATCGGAATAAACCCTGGCCAGCCAGGCAGCCACGCCGATCCCGCCCGGCACGCTGTCGAGTTCGCTCATCGCGAATCCGGTCTCCGTGAGAATCAAATCCGGGCGTATCACCCGTGGAAACTGGTCGGCGGTCGAGGGCGCGCGCTGCATGCCGACCATCCAGTCCGGCTTACCCCGATCCAACAACTCCGCGAGCCATCCCGGCAGTTTTTCTGCGGCGCTGCGGCGATAGAGAGCGTCGCAGGTTTGTTGGAAACGGGCCAGCGGGTGCCCCAGCGACATCATGTCCCGGGCTTCGGCGGGGCTCAACCGAAACGGTTCCGGCGACCAGCGCCATGCGCCGCCGCCGAACAAGCCGCCTTCCGGCAGAGCGCCGCGCAATTCCGATAGCCCCAATTTCATCGCAAGCCGAGGTTCCACAGAAGTCGCCCGTTTGCCAAGCCTTTGCTTGCGACCGAATATCGACCACGCCCCGCCTACCTGCGACGTGACCGACACAAAGGAAACCCACAGGAACGTCACGGAAATGGCGGCGAAATGAATCCTGCGGCTGACGATTTTTCCGTATGGATACTCGGCGCGGATGGCATTGTGACGGAAACGTCACACGCCACCCCTTGAGCCAAAGCCGCTGACAATGGGATAGGACGTCTCCAAGGCGCATCCTACCTGCGGCGAATGTTCATCGATCCATACATGCAAAAGATCAGGCCCATCCGATGGGTCAGGGGCGGATTGCAATCATCCTGCCTGTGCGCCGTCATGCTCGCCTCCATCGCCGCCGCGCAGGAAAACACACGTTTCTATATCCGTGAGTATCGTGTGGACGGTGCACAACGCCTGAAAAAACTCGAAATCGAGGAGGCGGTCTATCCATTTCTCGGCCCAGGTCGCACCCCGGGTGACGTGGAACAAGCACGTCAGGCGCTCGAAAAAGTTTATCACGACAAGGGATTTCAGACCGTTTCGGTCAATGTCCCCCAACAAGACCCGCGCCGCGGCATCATCAAACTCGCTGTGGTCGAGGGCAGAGTCGGACGCCTGCGGGTCAACGGAGCCAAATGGTTCCTCCCCAGCCGGATCAAACAGGAACTTCCGGAACTGGCGGAAGGAAACGTACCCAACCTCGATCAGGTGGGAAAAGAAATGATCGCAGTGAACCGCCTGGCCGACCGACGCGTCACCCCGGAACTGCTCCCCGGCGCCATTCCCGGCACCGTGGATATCAATCTGAATGTCGAGGACAAGAATCCGCTCCATGGATCGCTGGAACTCAACAACCGCTACAGCGCTGACACGACGGAACTCCGACTCAACGGATCCATCAGCTACGGAAATCTATTCCAATTGGGCCACACACTCGGCCTGAGTTTCCAGATCGCCCCGGAAAACCTTGATGATGCGATGGTTTTCTCGGGTTACTATCTGACGCGGGTCTCCGACAAACTCAGCCTGATGGTGCAGGGAACCAAGCAGAACAGCGACGTTTCAACCATCACCGGTGCTGCGGTCGGCGGCAATGGCGAAACGCTCGGGATCCGCCTGATGGTGGACCTCCCCACCACCCAGAAGTTCTATCAAACATTCAACTTCGGGATCGACTACAAGAGCTATGCAGAGGACATCGTGATCGGCCCGGACACGATCTCATCCCCGATCGAATACTATCCGCTCAGTGCCTCTTACTCGGCGAATTGGATGACCGAGAAGGGATTCACGGAATTGAACACCGTGCTCACCATGCACCTTCGTGGTATGGGAAGCGATGAATCGAAATTTGCAAACAAACGCTTCGGTGCATCCGGTGGTTTCTGCAGCCTCCGCGCGGATGTCTCGCACACCCATGACATCTTCGGCGACTATCAGTTTTTTGGGAAAATCCAGGGGCAACTTTCAGGGCAACCGTTGATCAACAACGAGCAAATCGCAGGCGGCGGACTCAGTAGCGTGCGCGGCTACCTGGAAGCCACCGCACTGGGCGACAGCGGGGTTTTTGCCACACTTGAAATGCGCAGCCCCACTCTCATCGGCAAGGGCGACACCTCGCCGAATCCCGCCAACGAATGGAGATTCCATGCTTTTGTTGACGGCGGCACGGTGGGCATCAATGACGCGCTGCCCGGCCAGGAAACGCAATACTGGTTGGCAAGCGCCGGCCTCGGCACCCGGATCCGCGTGAAGGGACATTACAACGGGTCCGTCGATTTCTCAATGCCTCTGGTCGAGCAACTCAACGCCGATGTCGGCGACATGCTCATCACCTTCCGCGGCTGGGCCGAATTCTAATCACTATTTTTCCACTAGATCGATCATGAACCAATCCACCTATGTTAAACCACCCGCAGTTTTGCTCGGATTGAGCACTGCCTTGATGTTGTCATGCGCCGCAACGGGAGCTGAAGAATCGAAGGACGCATGGTGGAACACCTCGTGGCCACAACGCTCGAAAGTCACCTTCGACACCGGAACGGATGCAGCGGGAATTTCTGATCCCACCGGTTCCGTGACCGTGCTCATCCGCCTTTCGGAAGGAAACTATCCATTTGCCTCGGGCCGCGATGACGGCAGCGACATGCGTTTTGTCGCAGCCGACGGCAAAACCCTGCTGCCTCACCAGATTGAGAAATACGACAGCCTGCTCAACGAGGCCACTGTCTGGGTCAGGCTTCCCGATGCCAAACCCGCGACCAAGGAATCCTTCTATGTCTATTATGGAAATGCGGACGCGTCGATGACAGCATCCTCCAAACCCACGGATGCCTATGATGAGAATTTTTCGCTCGTCTATCATTTCGGCGAACTCGGGACCGCACCAGCGGACTCTACCTCCAATAAGAACAACGCGGAAACACCCGGAGCCGCCTCCGAAGGCGCGTTGATTGGCGGTGGCCTGCGCCTGGCCGGCACAACTCCGATTACCATCACCGCCAAGCCCTCGCTTCAGTGGCAGGCGAATCAAACCGCCACCATCACCACATGGATCAAGCCCTCCGCACTTCAAAGCAATGCAGTGATCCTCAGCCGTCGCGAAGGAAACAACTCGTTCCGCCTATTGCTCGATCAGGGAATCCCCACCCTTGATATCGGTGGCGTTCGCAGCCAGCCCGGCACAGCTTTCGCCCCAGCTGCATGGACCCACCTCGCCATCGTCGCCGATGGCAAAAACCTCCGTCTTTTTGTCAATGGCACGCTTTACACGCAACTGGCCGCTGCTCTACCGGCACTCAACAGTCCGCTCTATCTGGGTGGCTCAGGCTCGGACACACCAGCAGCGGCAGTCACTCCGTTTGTCGGCGAACTCGATGAATTCACCATCTCTAACATAGCGCGCTCCACAAGCTGGATCAAGCTTGCCGCAGTCAGTCAGAGCGGATCGGACGCAGCCCAGCGCACGCTTTCCCTCGGTCAGGCCGAAGGCGGCAAAGAAGGCAGCCACAGTAAGATCATGGAACACTTGTCCTTGTTCGGCGACATCGCGGGCAACATGATGTTCGACGGTTGGATGGCCATTGGCGTTTGCGTCATCATGATCATCGTCGGATGGACAGTGGCCATCCGTAAATTCGCCTATCTGAATTCTATCGACAAAGGCACCAAGGTTTTTCTCACCCAATGGAAATCACTATCAACCGACCTCACCGCGTTGGATACCGGCGATTCATCGAGCGTCAGCAGCCTCGGCGGGCAGGTGGAAGAATCCGACCAGTCACTGGTCAAGAAATCCCCACTGTTCCATATCTACCAGATCGGGTCCGATGAAATCCGCCACCGATTGGACAAGGACAACAACCGCATCAACGGATTGTCCGGTCGCTCCATCCAGGCGATCCGCGCCAGTCTGGACGCCGGACTGGTCCACGAATCCCACCGCCTCACCGACGGCCTGATTTATCTAACAATCAGCATCGCCGGCGGCCCGTATGTCGGACTGCTCGGCACCGTGGTCGGCGTCATGATCACCTTCGCCATCATCGCCAAATCCGGAGAAGTAAACGTGAACTCAATCGCTCCCGGCATCGCGTCTGCCCTTCTCGCCACGGTGGTCGGTCTGGTTGTGGCGATTCCCGCCTTGTTTATCTACAGCTACCTGAACAGCCGGATCAAAAACTCACTGAGCCTGATGCAGGTATTCATCGATGAATTCGTGGCGAAAATGGCCGAGTTTTACCGCCCGCCAAACGAACCGGACCCGCAGTCCGACAAATCCGCGCATTGATCCACCACCATCCACCCGACCATGGCCTCCGCAGACGATAAGAACTACGATGACATCAACGTCACGCCGATGGTGGACCTCTATCTGGTTCTCCTGCTGATTTTCATCATCATGACCACGGCCGGTGTTCAGGGAGTGAAAGTAAATCTGCCCAGCACCAGCAAGGCGGCTTCCGTCAAGCTCGAGGAACCCAAAACCCAGGCGATCACCGTCAACACACAGGGAATCATCAAACTCAACAACGTGGTGGTCTCGATTTCCGAACTCGAAGGTCGCCTCGCCCAGATCAAATCCACGATTCCTAATCCTCCCGTGGTCGTCCGGGGTGACGGACAAAACCAATACCAGGCGATCATGGACATCCTCGACGTGCTGGGCCGCCTCGGTATTTCACAGATCGGTCTCGCCACTCAACCGCCCAAATCCTAACCGATTCCATGAAAAGTCAACTCGAGGGACCCAAGCCTAACAATAGCCGCATGATCATCGGCGGCATGCTCCTGCTTGTCTTGATCGGCGGGATCGCATCCTACCTCAGCGGTGGCAGGAAAACCGGCAAGGAATTCAAAAAACCGGACATCATTCAAGTGACCCTGCCGCCGCTACCACCGCCACCTCCGCCTCCCCCACCACCTCCACCACCCCCGCCGCCTGATAAAAAAGAGGAAATGGTCGAGCAGGAACCTGTCACGCCCGACGAACAACCGCCCGACAACGCACCCGAAGCCCCGCCTGACGACAATATCGGGTCTAACGCCTCAGGCACTGGACCGTCCATCGGCGGGGGCCGCAATGGCAACTCGGTCGGTGGCAACCGCCGCGGTGGCAGTGGCAGCCGCTTCGGTTGGTATGCCGCGAAGGTGCAATCCACCATCACCGAGGCGCTCCGCCTGAACTCCTCCACCCGCAGCGCCACAATGAGCCTGCAGGTCCGCATCTGGCCGGATTCCAAAGGCACCATCACTCGCGCACAGTTGGTCGGATCTTCGGGTAACCCCGCCGTCGATCAGGCGATTAAAAACCAGATTCTAACCGGCCTCCAACTTCCCCAAGCACCGCCGTCGGACATGCCTGTTCCGATCGTACTACGCATCAACGCCCGCAAACCCGCCCTCTGACATCTCCTCAATTTCCTCATGCAATATCATCCTCAATTTCTTTTCCTGTCACTGCTGGTTTCCACAGGCGCGCTCATGGCGCAGGAACACGCTACGGAAAAACCGGTGGTCGAAAAAACCAAACCGACAGCCCCAGCAACACCAGCCGATGATTCGCCCGATCCCACCTTGGCATCTCCATTGTCAACCGATCTCCCCGCCGAGCCCAAACCACAGAAAGCGGCGACTCCCACACAAAACGTCACCGTCAACCTGATCAACCGGCTCGTGCAGAAAGGCGTGCTCACCCAGGCAGAAGCCGCGGAAATGATCCAACAAGCCGAGGCGGACGCTATAGCAGTCGCCGCCCGCTCCGACATCGAAGCCCTGCCGCCGGAACCTACCGCCGAAGAAGAAGCCCGCATCACCTATATTCCTGAAGTCGTCCGCAACCAGATGCGCGACCAAATCAAACAGGAACTCATGGCACAGGCGCGCTCGGAAAGCTGGACCCGTGAAAACGCGCCGGATTGGACATCGAAGTTCCGAATTTTCGGCGACATCCGCGGACGATATGAGGGATCGTTCTTCCCGGCAGGAAACGACAACACCGGTGCATTCCCCAACTTCAACGCCATCAACACCGGTGCGCCCTTCGACATCTCCGGCACCCAGTTCTCGCCCCAATACAATGTCGATCAGGAACGCAACCGCGACCGACTCCGCGTCCGAATCGGAACCGACATCATGTTAGGTGATGGTTTCAACGCCGGTCTCCGTTTGGCCACCGGCGACAGCAATTCCCCCACCTCCACCAACCAGACGCTCGGCGGCAGCGGCGGCAATTTCTCGAAATACGCCATCTGGCTGGACCGCGCCTTCATCAGTTATGATGCCGGCCCCGGCGATGGCCAGGAACTCACATTCCTGCTTGGCCGCTTTGACAATCCCTTCTTCTCCACCGAAATCCAGTGGGACGATGATCTCGGTTTC
>CAIVKO010000206.1 GCA_903906515.1 Akkermansiaceae bacterium | reverse complement strand
GGTGAGAGCGTCGTGATCAGCGGTGGTTTAAGGCTGGCATTAAAGTGGGAGCCGTTCCGCAACGGTATCATGCAGGCGAAAACACCAGCTGGAACGACGATCGACCAGTTGTTCGTCAATGGTGTGTCCCAGCACATGGCCCGCTATCCGAACTATGATCCCGGCGTCCTGCCCTTTGGTGGAGTGGCCGCGGATGCGATCTCTGCCGAACGTGCCGCGCGTTGGGCCAATCCGGCGGGCGGTTTCATCCATGCTTCGCACAAGGCCCGTTGGGGCAGCTTACATTTCCGCATCACCGGCAAGGATGACAAAGGCATCCCCACTTATGAAGGCGGTTGGCAGAATAACCGAGCCTCGAAGATCCAACCCACGCCGATGCACGACAATTATCGCTTCGTCGAAAACATCTTCGAGGAACTCGATGCTCCGGGTGAGTGGTTCCACGATGTGAAAACGGCCACGCTGTACTATATGCCGCCAGCGGATGTGGATTTGAAGGCCGCCACCATTGAAGTGGATCGCCTCGGCAATCTGCTGGAATTGAATGGCACGATGGAAAAACCGGTCAAAAACATCACCCTGCGCGGGATCGTTTTCCGGCACTCCAAGCGCACGTTCATGGACACCAAGGAGCCATTGCTCCGTAGTGACTGGGCCATCTATCGCGGCGGTGCAGTCTTTTTCAACGGTGCTGAGGATTGCGCTGTCACCGACTGCGAATTTGATCAACCCGGCGGCAATGCCGTCTTCGTCAATAATTACAACCGCCGCATCACCATCAAGGGCTGCGATTTTCATGACATCGGTGCCAGCGCCGTTGCTTTTGTGGGTGATCCGGGTGCTGTGCGTAACCCGTGTCCCAAATACGGCCAATTCTATAAATACGCCACCACCGACAAAACGCCCGGACCCAAATCGGAAAATTACCCGAAGGACTGCACGGTGGAGGACTGTCTGATGCGCAATGTGGGGACTGTCGAAAAACAAGTAGCCGGCGTACAGATCTCCATGTCCATGGGCATTACGGTGCGTCATTGCTCGATTTACCAGACCGCGCGCGCCGGGATTAGCGTCGGTGAAGGTGCCTTTGGGGGCCATGTGATCGAGTTTTGCGACGTGTTCGACACGGTTCGTGAAAGCAACGACCACGGCAGTTTCAATTCTTGGGGCCGGGATCGCTATTGGAAACTCAGCGGCGCACCGGCCGACGAATTGCCTGCGCTGGCAATGCTCGACGTTGTCAAACCCATCGTCATACGCAACAGCCGCTGGCTATGCACGCACGGATGGGACGTGGACCTCGACGATGGCAGCTCGAACTATGAAATCTACAATAATCTTTTCCTCTCTGGCGGCCTCAAACTTCGCGAAGGATTCCAACGCAAGGTTTGGAACAATATCACCATCAACAACTCGCTCCATGCCCACGCCTGGTATGAAAACAGCGGCGACGAGGTGACCCGCAACATCTGGATGGGCGCTTACCGACCCGCATTGATCAATGCGAAAAAATGGGGTAAGGAAGTGGATCGCAATTTATTCACCACCTCGGAAGAGGACCGCACGAAATTCGCCGATCAGGGTTGCGATGCCAACTCGCTGACGGGCGATCCGATGTTCGTGG
>CAIVKO010000205.1 GCA_903906515.1 Akkermansiaceae bacterium | reverse complement strand
TCCCGAAGAACCGGTCCCTGCAGGCCCGGCCTTTCTCGGCCCCGAATCGCTCAAGTCCATCAACCATGCCATCGAGCAGGCCGACCGCCTGGGCCTGCATTTGGGAATCGTCACATCGAGCAGTTGGAATGCAGGCGGCAGTTGGGTGCAGCCGCGCGATGCGATGAAGGGACTCTATCATAGCGAGATCACGGCCACCGGCCCGTCCAAACTATCGCAGGTGCTGCGATTCCCATCCTGCAAAGCGCCCAAAGGCGAAAACGGATTACCGCTTTATTACAAGGAGATTGCCGTGTTGGCATTTCCGCAATCGCCGGATGGTGTCATCCCCAATACAGCCGCCGTCATCAACCTGAGTTCTAACATGAAACCGGACGGACGGCTCGACTGGGATGTTCCGCCCGGGTCCTGGGTGATCGAACGCTTCATCACCAGCAACACCGGCCAGAAACTGATGGTGCCCAGCCCTAATTCCAACGGACTTCTCATCGATCACCTCGACGGCAACGCCGTAGAAAGCCATTTCAACCACATCCTCGGCGCAATCCTCAAAACCCGACCGAGTCTGGACGCCATGCGCTACATGGAAGTTGATAGCGTCGAGGTTCATGACGAGATGGACTGGACCGACTCGTTCGTCGCGGAATTCCGCCAACGGCGCGGCTATGATCCCCTGCCCTATTTACCCGCGCTCAACGGCAAAAAATTCACCGACCCTCAAATCACCTCCCGCTTTCAACACGACTACCACAAAACGGTGAGCGACCTGTGGATTGACGGACATTACCGCAAGGGCCGCGAGTATCTGAACCGGTATGGAATGCAACTCGTCGCAGAGGCGGGCCACGGCGGCGTACCGCGCACGGAACCCTTGCAAGCCTGCGGCGTGGTGGATATTCCTCGCGGCGAATTCTGGAACGGTTCGCAATTCTGGGTGGTGAAAGAGGTGGCGTCGGCCGCACACATCTACAACCGGCAGATTGTCGATTCGGAGTCTTTCACGGGTTGGCGTCACTGGCAGGACGGGCCACTGGAATACAAGCGCCTGGCCGACACCGCGTTCTGTGACGGGCTGAACCGCATCACGTTCCACACCTTCGCGCACACACCGCCACAAGGGGGAGTTCCGGGAAACATGTATCACGCGGGAGAACACTTCAACGTCAACTCCACCTGGTGGCCCAAAGCCGCACCCATGTTGTCCTATTTCTCGCGTTGCTGCTATCTTCTCCAACAGGGACTGCCCGTGGCCGACGTGTGCTTCTACTATGGCGACGACGCGCCCAATCTGGTTGCCACCCGCCGGATTGGTCCGGATTCTAAACGGCTCGACGGCGCCACCTGCGCCCATTGCGGAAGACCTAACCCGGCACCTGCAGACGCGCTCGGCATCGGCTACGACTACGATGTCATTAACTCCGATGTGATAGAAAACCGCATGGAGTGCAAGGATGGACGTCTGACTCTGCCACATGGCGTTGGCTACTCGGTCATCGTCCTGCCGGAACGCACCGACATCCCGTTGTCCGTTCTAACAAAACTTGAAAAGCTCGTCCTCGATGGCGCGACGGTGCTCGGTCCCAAGCCTGTGCGGGACACCACGTTGGCGGATTACCCCCGCTGCGACGAACGGATCAAGTCCATCGCCGAGCGCATCTGGGGACCTGACAAGGGCGGAGAATCCGCCGGGCGTTCCTACGGCAAAGGCCGGGTGATCGCCGACCGCAAACGAGTCCGCGAGATATTGCAGCAACAAGGTATCGGCCCTGATTTCGCATACAGCGGTCCGGGAAAACCGGCGGACCTCGACTATATCCACCGTCGCACGCAGGATTCCGACATCTACTTCGTCACCAACACGCAAATGCAGGAGGCCGAGGCCGATTGCACTTTCCGCGTCACATCACGCGTGCCTCAGTTCTGGTATCCCGATACAGCCGATATCAAACCCTGCACCGAATACGCGCGCGTTCCCGGCGGGATGAGATTGAAACTGCGTTTGCCAGCCGCAGGTTCGGTGTTCGTGGTGTTCTCGGGATCCGCGCCTGATAAAGATCCGACACCTGCGCCGCAGCGGATAGACGACAAGCCGCCCTCACTGTTAGATATTACCGGCCCATGGGAAGTCCGTTTCCCCCCGAACCTCGGCGCACCTCCATCGCGCGTGTTCGACCAACTCGTTTCCTGGACCACGATTCCGGACGACGGCATCAAGTATTTTTCCGGCACCGCCACCTATCTGAAGGACTTCGATGTTCCGGCCACGAAGCTCGCGGGTAATCAGCGAATCGAGTTGTCGTTAGGTCAATTCCGCAACGTGGCCGAAGCCTCATTGAACGGCAAGCCGCTCGGAATTCTTTGGAAACCACCCTACACCTACGATGTCACCGGCCTTGTCCACAGCGGTAAGAACGGGTTGAAAATCGAAATCACCAATGTCTGGGCAAACCGTCTGGTTGGTGATGCGAAACTCCCGCGTGAAAAACGCGTGACACGTATCACTCAAAAAGCCCCCATCGGCGGACCTCTCGAATCAGGACTCCTCGGCCCGGTGCAATTGCGCGCGGTTGGAAACCCGGACCGATGATTTGTGATCTGTAGCCAAAAGAAATCTTGGCAAAGCGACTCGAATCACTAGGGTCACAGCAGGTGAAGACCTCAGTAAAATACCCTGATTCCGCCAGATCATGGCCAGCACAGGGCACGCTTCATTTCAAAATTCCAGCTTTTCCTGCCACCACCACCTTCCCGTTCTCTGGTGAGTTTTGGGCGCACGGAGCTCAGCAGCGTCTTCCCCATCGACTGTGTCAGGAGCCCACCGGCAATGGCAGGTTCGTAGCAGACGTGATGCCGGATAAATTAATTTCGGCCAACCATTGCTTGTAACATGCTATGAATCCTTCTTTAAAAATCACTGGCGAAACAAAGCCCAAGGCATTCCCCATCGTCGGCCTCGGGGCCTCGGCTGGCGGATTGGAGGCGCTGGAACAATTTTTGAAAGCCGTGCCGCCGGCAAGCGGTCTCGCCTTCGTCGTCGTCCAACATCTGGATCCGGCGCATGAAAGCATCTTGGAGGAACTGCTCCAGCGGGACACACCGATGAAAGTGATTCAGGTGACGGATCGCACCAAAGTTTTTCCGGACTGCGTTTATGTCATACCGCCGAACAAGGATCTGTCACTGCTGCACGGCGTTTTACACCTGTTAGAGCCAACCGGTGCGCGTGGACTGCGGCTGCCTATTGACTTTTTTTTCCGCTCGCTGGCGGCGGACCAACAGGAGCGAAGCGTGGGCGTCATCCTCTCCGGCATGGGCAGTGATGGCTCGCTGGGATTGAAGTCAATCAAGGAACAGGCCGGCGTGGTGCTGGTGCAGGACCCTACCTCGGCGAAGTTTGACGGCATGCCGCGCAGTGCCATTGACGCAGGTCTGGCGGACATCGTAGCCCCGGCGGCGGAACTTCCTGCCAAGCTGATCCAGTATTTACGACATGTGCCGTTGCTCGCCCGCGACGAGACGCCGGTGGATGATGCCGCGCAGAGCCAGTTGGAAAAAGTCGTCATCCTGCTTCGCAGCCAGACGGGACACGACTTCTCGCTGTATAAAACCAACACGCTTTACCGTCGCATCGAGCGTCGCATGGGGTTACATCAGATTCCGAAAATCGCCATTTACGTCCGTTACCTGCGCGAGAATCCGCAAGAGGCGGATTTACTTTTCAAGGAACTGCTCATTGGCGTAACCAACTTTTTCCGTGATCCTGCCGCGTGGGAACAGTTGAGTGACGAACTGCTCCCGCCGCTGCTAGAGGGACGCACGGCCGGCCAGACGCTACGAGCGTGGGTGCCAGGCTGCTCGACGGGTGAGGAAGCTTATTCACTAGCCATCGTTTTCAAGGAAACACTGGAAAAATTTCACCCGCGCGAAAACATTTCTCTCCAAATCTTCGCCAGCGATCTCGACCGTGATGCCGTGGACAAGGCACGGCGCGGCTTGTTCCGCGAGAATATTGTCGCCGACGTTTCCGCCGAACGATTGAACCGGTTTTTTCACAAGGAGGAACATGGCTACCGCGTGTGCAAGGAGATTAGGGAGATGGTCATCTTCGCTTCACAAAATCTCATCATGGATCCGCCATTCACCAAACTGGACATTCTAAGCTGTCGGAATCTGCTGATTTATTTCACTCCGGAATTGCAGAAAAAGCTCTTTCCGTTGTTCCACTACAGTCTGAATCCCGGCGGCGTGCTGTTTCTCGGCAGCGCGGAGAGTATCGGCAATTTCACGAATCTGTTCACGCCCGTCGTCGGCAGGACGCGCCTCTTCCACCGCAAGGAAATCCCGTCGCGTTCCGTGCCGGTTGATTTTCCCACCGCTTTTGTGACATCGTCCAAGAATAAGAATATGCCTGCCCCTGCCAACCCGCCCGCCAACCTGCAAACGCTCGCCGAACAAGTTCTGCTGCAAAACCACGCACCCGCTGCCGTACTGACCAATGCC
>CAIVKO010000204.1 GCA_903906515.1 Akkermansiaceae bacterium | reverse complement strand
TCCATGACGCCGAACGGGCTGGCACCTTTGGGAAAGGCATCCACATCCGTCGGTGGTCGCAGCTCTTTATCCTTGCACTCTGGGGGAATCGCATCGGCGTTTGGCGTGTTGCCCCACGGATAATTGCGACCATCTGTACCCTGGGCGGCGAATTGCCACTCGGTTTCATGCGGCAGTCGTTTGCCGGCCCAGGCGGCGTAGGCGCGGGAGTCTTCCAGCGATACCCAGGTGACCGGCTTGTTGCCCCAGCCTTCCGGATAGGTGCCGTCTTTCCAGTCTTTCAAGAAATTGTAATCATCAGCCGGACGATATTTAGCCGCATCGACGAATTTCTTGAACTGCTCGTTAGTCACCGGATAGGTGTCGATGAAAAACGATTTAAGTGTTACAGGCTGGCGATGGTAGCGGCGTGGAGAAGATTCCCATGGATGTTGCACATCCACACCTACCTGGTTCCAGCCTTCGACCATAAGACCTTCTACCTGAAATTCGAAGCTTCCCGCGGGAATGCGGGTCATGCCCGCCGGCGCGGCTTTCGCCGGCTTGGTGGCGGCAATGGGCACCTGCGTCTGGGGCAGGAATTTCCATTCGCCAGAGAAATCAGCCAAGCGCTTGGTGGCGAGCTTACTCATCATGGCAAGCAGAGTATTCAATTTCTGGTCTGGGGCACCGTTGATTGCAAGTACTGAACCGAAGCCGTTTTCTTCGAGTTCAAAACTCAGTGTCGCCTCCTGACCCTCCCGCACGGGCTTGAGTTCAACACCATGCCAAAGGTCGAAATAGCGGACACCGGGGGTGTAGGGTACGCGCAATTGTGGCCCGTCAACTGAGTAGGTATTGCGGTTGATCATAGTCCAGATGGTTTGCTGTTCACTAGGAAAGCGGCTGGCAAAAACACTCTTTTGCAACGTGGGCGTGTGCGGTTCCCAATCCTTGCTCACGAGCAGGTCTGGATAGGCACGCATAATCGTCGCTGTCCGGCGCAGACCTTCGCCATCGCGGGGGGTGATGCCATTCCAGATGCACCAGATGCTCTCCCATGATTCATAGCCGGTGCCATTGAAGAACGCGTGCTGGATATCCAAGTTACGTTCACGTGTCCAACGATCGCAAATATTAACCATATGCCTGCTCTCGAGCCATTTATATTTGCTGACGATTGGGACATCCTTGCCGGGGACAGCCATATATCTTACTAACCGAGTGAAATATTCACCATCCCGCCAGTACCCCCATGTCATGTTTATCCAGGGCAGTCCTACTTCCCCTGGTGGCACTCCACCTTCCGGCTGGAACGCCAGAATGTTACCACTGTCATCGGAAGCCTTACGATAGTCTATAGGCATGCCGGACATCGTATCGCCATTGACGCCATCGGCACCGATCGCTTTCATATCTCGCGCAATGGCAACGGGGAGCGTCACCCCTTCAGGGCGTGACCCCTTTTCCCACCAAGGCATAACGGCGAACATCACCTTCACACCACGTCGGTGAAAGTCATCCACCATTTGTTTCAAGGCAGGAATACCGCCCGGCAGAGCGCGGAACTGGTCAAATTGGTTCGAATTATCGATACCGATATTGGGATAGATTGCCCACACCAGCACGGCATCGATACCGCCGTAGCGTTTTTCCAAATCATCCAGGTAACGATCCACCGTGTATTTGCCGGTCTCCACATCAAAGAAGTAGCGATCCTCGACCATCATCTGCGGCTGCACAAAGGCGCTTTGGCACCATTTGAGTTCAGGTCGGTCGTATTCGGCGCCGCTATACTTCATTTCAGCCAGCTTCATTTCGCGCCACTTTTTCATGTCGGCGAGCCAGCTTTTAATCGAATTGGCGTCCTGACCAGGTCCAGGTATGTGCTCATGGGCCATCTTGAGCTTTGTTTCCAGTGCCTTGAGCGGGCTTTCTGCCACCTTGGGCTGGCTTGCGGGCGCAGTTGCAGGCGACTGTGGCAGGGCATTGACCCCACCGGGGACGGGCGAAGTGTATGCCGACAATCCAGCGCTGGACGACATGGACCGAGTCGGGACATCGCCGCAGGCTGGTCGCCCGATGATACGCACCGAGAGCGCCTTCACCGGCGTGGCGAGGGCGCAGGCGAACCGGGCATTATTCTTGATACTTTTGTTATCGGTGGCGGTGGTGGCAGGATAATCCGTTAGTTCACCCACGGTCGTCCAGGGGCCGTCTTTCACGGCCTGCACCTGAACCTTGGGTTTTTCCTTCGAAGCGTCGAACCAACCGCCATCATGAACGGTTATGCCGTGGGTAAATACCACCCAGCCAACGGCAGCGGGCTGGGCCAACGTCACCGCATACCAATCCTGCTCCTGCTTGGTTCCATCAAAGGTCGTGACCACCCTGCCTTCGATCAGCGACCCTTGCACGTTACCAGCACGGGAACGGCTTTCGGCAGCGGCGGGCAGACTGCCGTCGGCTCCCCATACATGCGCCGTAATGAGCATCATTGCGAGGCTCATTCCTAGATAGCTATGCTTACTTGTCTTCATATTGTTTGCTTTTTAGATTCCTTATGTGGTCATGGGGGCGGGGCATCGAGATTTTTCTATCAGACGACTATTCCGTGTCGCGGCGTCCAGGTTTCCGGGTCCATGTCTGGTACGGGCCAAGCTTGGTTCGCAAGCAGTTGTATTCCGCCCGCAGTTTTTCCAGCACGTCAGCCGCAGTGGGATCGCTGATCCGGTTGGTTGTCTCCAGGGAATCGGTAGCGAGGTGATAGAGTTCCTCCGACTGCGGTCCCGACTGCTTGATGTAGTGGACATATTTCCACTCTGCGCTGCGCAGTCCTTCGGAGGGTTCGATGTGCAGTGGTGGTTTTGGGCCGTGTTCGTAGAGATGCTCGAAAAAAAACGAATTGCGAAACTCCGCCTGCGGCTTTGCCAACAGAGGCCTCAGACTGCATCCTTGCATCCCGGGCGCGACGACTTCGCCCGCCAAGTCCAGCATGGTTGGGCCGAGGTCCACATTGAGGACCTGGGCGTCGCAACTTCTGCCGCCGGCGGCGGGCGGATTGCGCGGATCGCAGATGACTAACGGAACACGCAGCGATTCCTCGTGTGGCAGCCATTTGCCATAGAACCCATGTTCGCCATGGAAATGGCCGTTGTCGGAGGTGAAAATGATCACGGTGTTGCCGGCTAGGCCGCGCCGTTCCAACTCAGCCATAATCTCCCCGACACTTCGATCCAGCCCCTCGACCAACCGGTAATAGTTACGAACCGTGGATTGGAACAGGCTGCGGGGCCCTTGATCATGGGCCATTTTCCAACCCCGATCCGATTCTAGCGATTGCCTTAGAAACTCGGGTTGGCGCTCCGCCTCGGCGGCGGTAGCGTTCGGTCGACTAGGCATCATCGCATCCCTGAAGCGCATGGCGATGTCCGGCGCATAACCATTGAGCGGACCGTGAGGAGCCTTGAAACTGATAGACAGGTTGAACGGCTTTTGCGGGTCGCGCTGGTCAAGAAACTGGCGGACCTTGTGCGGAATGACCCACGTTTCCAGATGGACCGGGTCCTTGAGCAGCGGATGCGCACCCGGCCCCTTGGTGCCTTCGGCTTTCCAAACCTCCGCTGGACAATTGCAATGGTAATTCTCACGTTCACTCGTGCCATTGTTCAGCACATAGTTGCAGGTGCGCTCGTGCCAGTAACTCGTTTGATCCCGATCACCTGCCCAAAAATCAAAAACCCGCGCGCAGGTTCGCATATAGTCCACATTGGCGGCGTCCACGCCCCACTTGCCGATAAACCCGGTGTAGTAACCTCTGGCACGCAGCACACCGGGATAGGTTGTGGCTAGGTCAGGGAAGTGCGTGATGAAATCATGCACCCCGTTGCGCCGGGCGTATTGTCCGGTGAGCGTGGCGGCGCGACTGACGGCGCATACTGGCGAAGTCGCAAACGAGTTGCGGAAGACCACGCCACGGCTGGCCAAGCGGTCAATGTTAGGTGTCTTGATCACCTTGTCACCCGCAAACCCCAGGCAATCCCAGCGGAGATCATCGGCAAGGAGGAAGAGGATATTGGGCTTCACTGGCTTGATTTCCTCGGCATGCAGTGCAGCCAGCGGTGCCAGCAACAGTGCGGACAGAATGATAGCTGCAGTTGTGTTTCGCATGTCCGTGTTTTTCATCTAGTTAGATCCTACATTTGCCGATGTCTTTACCACCAGCACCCAATCTGCCGCAGTTGGCTTTGCAGGAATCTTCCACCGGTATCCTTCACTTTGCGCATCCCTCTCCGGGGTAAACGTTCCTAAATCCATGTATGCACCTGTGCTGGGGTTAAACCATTGGGCGACGTACGAAGCAGGGCGCATATGGCGCAAGGTGCCGGTGGCAGTAGTCGCCCGATTGTACAGGTAAAGCACGTACACATCCGAGTCGATGCTGGCCAATGAATACCACGCGGAGCTTTCAGCGTGAAACCAATTCGGGTCGTCGAAGCGCGGCGTCAACTTCCACCACTGCATGGAAGTAAAAAAATTCTTCATGTGGATGCCCAACTC
>CAIVKO010000203.1 GCA_903906515.1 Akkermansiaceae bacterium | reverse complement strand
TCACCACAGCCCGAATTTCCCGTAGGCCATGATGTAGAGGCACATCAGCAGATTGGCCACGGCGTGCATGACCACGCAGGCACCAAGGCTCTTGCTCCAGACGCACAGGACGTAGGTGAGGGTGCCATAGACGAAGGCCCCGGCGTAATCGACCGGTGCGTGGCCGATCACGAAAAGCCCGGTGACGACCGCATAGGATCGCCAGGATGCGCGGCCGAAGGGTTGGAGCCAGTAATCACCTTCCCAATCACAGACAAACCTCATCATGAATCCCCTCCATAAAATTTCCTCGGCCAGCGCCACCACCACCACCGCCCGGAGAAATCGGAAAACCACCGCTGCCCAATACGCCGAAGGCGACTGGAAATCACCTGGATCAAAACCATCCACCCGGCTTTCGAGCCCTAACAGCGAGTATAGTCCCGATGATTCCCCGCTG
This sequence comes from Akkermansiaceae bacterium, assembly GCA_903906515.1. GTDB lineage: Bacteria > Verrucomicrobiota > Verrucomicrobiia > Verrucomicrobiales > Akkermansiaceae > Luteolibacter. The sequence continues at coordinate 37,363 of CAIVKO010000203.1, read as the reverse complement.
AGATGCCAGTAGTCATAAAGCGTGGTTGGTAGGAGCCACAACCCGATGCCCACCATCCCGAATAGCACGCCGATCGCGCTCCATTTCCATGACCAGTGGAAATCATAACATCTCCAGTAATAAACCAACAGCGCTAGAACCGTGACGGTCTGAATCGGATAGATGAAATGCGCGGGATCCTTCCGCCACCACGGTGCGTCCGGATGGTCCCAGCCGATCTGCGCCACGATGAGTTGCAGGATCAGGATGAAGCCCATGAACACCGCCAAAGGAACGACGTGCGCACGGGTCAGGAGCGCCGGATCCTTGGCATGACGCGGCGGATTCATTTGGATCTGAGTCCACCGATGAATCGCTCGATCCGATCGGTTGCGGTGCGGATGTCATCAAAGGCCGTGGCGTAACAACAACGCAGGAAACCCTCGCCGGATGGGCCAAATGCCCCGCCGGGAACGCAGGCGACATTTTCCTTTTCCAGGAGCTGCATCGCGAATTCCTTGCTGGTGAGTCCGGTGCTCCGGATGTCGGGAAACACATAAAACGCGCCGCCCGGAGTGTGGCATTCCAGACCGATTTCGTTGAGTCTGCGCACCAAGAAATCCCGGCGTTGGTGATAGCTGTTGCGCATTTCAATCATCGACGACGTTCCATTTTCAAGCGCCTCGATGGCGGCGTTCTGGCTCATGATCGGCGCACAGAGCATCGAATATTGGTGGATTTTCATCATCGCCTCGATGATCGGTTGCGGCGCGCAGGCATAACCCAGACGGAAACCGGTCATGGCGAAAGCCTTGGAAAATCCGTGCAGTAGGACGGTCCGTTCCCACATGCCCGGCAGCGAGGCGATGGAAATGTGGGGTTCACCATCATAACGCAGTTCGCTGTAGATTTCATCGGTCATCACGATCAGGTCGTGCTCGATAGCGAGTTTGGCGATCCCTTCCAGGTCCTCGCGGCTGGCGCAGGCCCCGGTCGGGTTGGTGGGGAAATTGAGCATGATCACCCGCGTTTTCGGGGTGATGGCAGCTGCCACGTTTTCAGGTTTGAGCGAAAATCCGTCTTCCTTGGTGGTGACCACCGGCACCGGCACGGCATGGGCCAGCACGATGCTTGGGCTGTAGGAAACGTAGCAGGGTTCGTGATAAATCACCTCGTCGCCAGGGTTGAGCAGCGCACGCAGGCCGATGTCGATCGCCTCGGAAACCCCTACCGAAACCAAGACTTCACGGGCCGGATCATAGTTGACCCCGAAAAAATTCGAGACGTATCGGGAAATGGATTTGCGGAGCGAAAGCAGTCCGAGATTCGAGGTGTAGGTCGTCTGGCCTTTTTCGAGCGAATAGATGGCGGCCTCGCGGATGTGCCATGGCGTCACGAAATCCGGTTCGCCTACGCCGAGCGAGATGACGTCGTCGCGACCTTGCACGAGTTCGAAAAAGTCGCGGATCCCGGAGCGTGGGATCGAGGAGACATTGCGGGCGATTTTGTTTTGGTAATCCATGGGCTTCCCTCGCGGGGCTCGCCGATTCTCAACCGGACAAGCCGCCCGCGTCAATGCGGGACGGCGGATTACGGACAAAAATCCTGAAAATCAGCCGTTTTTGACCAAGGTCATCACACATTCCAAGTGGCGGGTGTGGGGGAACAGGTCGAAGGGTTGCACATCGGCAAGCTCGTATCCCGCACCGGCTAGCAGCTTGAGATCCCTGACCTGGGTGGCGGGATCACAGGAAACATACACCACCCGCACGGGGCCGAATCGCACGAGTTGGTCGATGAATTCCGGGGTGCATCCCTTGCGTGGCGGGTCGATCACCACGGCCGTTTCCGCAGCGGGGAAGTTGATTTCCGCGAAAATATCCTCTGCCGACGCGGTGAGGAAGGTGGCATTCTCGATCTGGTTGGACTCGGCATTTTTGCGCGCCCACTCGCAGGAGGTTTCGGAAACCTCGACGCCCGCGACTTTTTCGAAGTGCTTGGCCAGCGTGAGCGAGAACAATCCGGACCCGCAATAGGCATCCACCAAAAACCGAACCCCATCGACCGCCGCCTGCTTGGCCACGTATCCGGTGAAGAGGGGAAGGATGAACGGGTTATTCTGGAAAAAATCGCCTGCTAGAAAGCGGAATGTCAGATCTCCCACGCGTTCGGTGGCGGTGGCCTTGAAATCGGTCTCCACCCCATCCCCGGTGGCGCGGATCAGGATGGTGGATCCTCGTTTGAATGAATCCGCCTTGGCATGAATCCCCGCGCGGATCTCCGGCAGCGCGGCATTGATCGCATCCATGGCGATCGCACACTGCGGCACATCGATCAGCTTGAAGCGCTGGCCGTTGGCCAGGAAACCGATGGCTCCGATTCCGCCCTCGCGTGCCTTGTCGAAATGCGGGGTGATCTTGGACCGGTAGTGCCATGTTTGCTCCGTGGACAAACACGGGTTCACCGGAAACACGACAGCGGCCATGTGTTTCATCAACTCACCCACCTGCCGGGTTTTCCAGGCGAGTTGCTTCGGATAGTCGAGGTGCTGGTATTGGCAACCGCCGCACTCGCCGAACAACGGACACACGGGCGCAATGCGGTCCGGCGATGGTACGAGCACTTCCATCAGATCGGCGTGCGAGCAGTTCTTGTCGTTCCGATAGACCCGAGCCTTCACGGTTTCTCCTGGCAGGGAAAACGGCACGAACACCACCCAACCATCGACCCGGGCAACCCCGGATCCCAGATTGGTCAGCGAATCGATGACCACCTCGATCTCCTGGTGGTAATCAAATGGCTTGGCAACGAACTTTTTCGGCGGGCGTGGCATCATCGGACGCACAGCTTGCGCGGATTGCGCGCGGCAGGCAAACGATTTTCACTATCGCAGGCAGGGACCGATCTCCGAGCGGTCCGCGCGAAAGAAATGCGAATGGGCGAATCGGAACGGCTTTTCATTCACCATCCATTCACGCGGACCGCTCGGAGATCTGTCCCTGCCATGGCCGTTTGTATCCTAACGTATCGCATCCCACTCCGCCTGGGTGACCGGGCCGACCTGGTTTTCCATGAGGATTTTCCATTTGCCCTCGCGTTTCACGAGCAGGGCTTCCAGATGCACGTAGTCATACTTCGGCGGCACCTTGTCCGAGAGGGTGGTGTAGCGGAAGACGCCCGTTTCGTGGGCGGTCGTGAAGTCGCCGACGCGTTTGGAAAAACGAAATTCCACGTTGCCGCGCACCTTGCCTTCCTTGGTATCCGCGAAGTCCTTCTTCCAACGCGTCAATGCGGTAGAGATGGGTTGGCTCGTCTGTTTTTGTCCGCTGATAAGGACCGCCTCGGGGTGGCATGTCGCCTTGTAGGCATCGAAGTCACCTTCACGCACCGAGCGTGAAACTTCGGCCCAGTAAGCATCGAGTTCGGTTAGACGGGGGTCCTTGCAATCCTCCACCGGAGTGACGCGGAAACTGCGGATGGCGATTGGTCCGTGGTCACCTTGAATGGCGATCGGTCCGCGCGCGGCATTTCCTTCCATCGGCGCGGAGCGGGTATGGCCGGTGGTGGTGGCGTTATCCTGAATCAACACGCCATTGAGCCAGATTTTTTCAAAAAGCGCGTCGCTGCGTTGTTGTCCCTCATCATCGTATCGCGGGGCGCGGAAGATGATATCGATCTTCTGCCATTCGCCCGGCGGGTTGGCGGCATTGGACATGGGACGGGTGCCCTCATACCATTCCTGCGCTTTTCCACGGCTGGGATCCCAGCGCTGATAGATTCCGCCCATATCCCCGGAACCCACGCGTTCGCGACCATGGCTGTCGAAAACCTGCACTTCGTAGCGACCTGTCACGTAGATTCCCGAGTTCGATTCCTTGGGGATCATGAATTCCATCTCGATGTGCGCGTCGCCATACTCGTCCTTGGTGATGAGATAGGGGATGGCGGTGTCCTTGGTGGTGTCATTGACGAGGATGCGGCCCTTGCCGGATGTCTTGAGCTCGGTTTTGTCAGGCACGGCTTCCACCGCTTCCACGCCATGCCAGCGCTCCACCGTGCGGAATGAATCGAGAGGGTTGTCCCCCGCGAAAAGATCCTTGGAGAAAACCGGCGAGCACAGCATGGCAAGGGCGGAGATGGAGAAGATCAGCGCGTGGGGGCGGATGTTTGCAGTGGACATAACGCCGAGGATAGGTGCCGACCTGCTGGAATCAACCTCGATTTCATGCGGGCTCCATCTGAAAGACCCCACACGGCCATCCCGTATTCCTGCCCATGTTTACGGGAAAATCCACCAAGTGGATCGCATTCATGGCATCCCTGTGTTTGCCACTGGCCACACTCTCGGCAGCCAAGCCGCTCAACATTCTGTTCTTCACGGCGGACGATATGAATTACGATTCCACAGGCGTTTTCGGCGGACCAATCAAGGACCTGACTCCCAATGTGGACAAGCTTGCCGCCGAGGGACTGCGCTTCGAACACGCATACTCGACCGTCGCCGTTTGCCAACCGGTGCGCCAGACGATGTTCTGCGGTCTCTATCCGCACCGCAGCGGATCGATGGGCTTTTTCCCGGTCAAACCGGAAGTGCGCACGCTCCAACAACAATTGCGCGATGCCGGCTATCTGATCTCCCGTTTCGGCAAGGGCAAACATCTTCAGCCGTCGGATCAATATTGCTCCGATGTAGGCGATGACACCATCAGCCGGCACCCGCAGAAGCTCGCAGAGGCCACACGCAAGTTCCTGCGCATGGCACGTGAACAAGGAAAGCCGTTCTTCCACAACGTCAATTGCTACGATCCTCACCGACCGTTCATCGGCATGAAAGGCCCCGATGATCTAGCCGAAGGTGAACCCCCGAGCCGTTGGGTCAAAACCGAGGAAATCACCAAAGTCCCAGGATTCCTCGAAGATTTGCCGGAAATCCGCCGTGAAATCGCAGGCTACTACACCAACGTGCGCCGATTGGATGACGCTGTGGGTGCCGTGCTCACTGTGCTCAAGGAGGAAGGTTTCGCGGACGATACCTTGGTGGTTTTTTATGGTGGCGATCACGGCATGTCCTTCCCCTTTGCCAAATCCAACAACTACGAAAACAGCTCGCGCGGCGCACTTATCGTCCGCTGGCCTGGGGTGACCAAGCCCGGCACCATGGATCGGAATCACATGGTTTCCACCCTCGATTTCACGCCGACCCTGCTAGATGCCGCGCGCCTGCCAGCCATTCCTAACATCGACGGCCGCTCGTTCCTGCCCGCACTGAAAGCCGAGAAAATGAGCGGATGGGACCACGTCTTCACGGTTTACAACGCCGCTTTCGGCAACAACTGGCTGCCGATGCGCTGCATGCGCACACGCGACCGTTCCTACATCTGGAACGCGTGGAGCAACGGCACCAAAAAATACCATGCAGAAAACATGTCCGGCCTGACCTGGAAATCCATGCTTGCCGCCTCCGAAACCAACAAAGTCATCAAAGCCCGTGCCGACTTTTACTCCTTGCGTGTTCCTGAGGAATTCTACGACCTCACAAACGACCGTTGTGAGCGCGTGAATCTCATTGCGGACCCCGCGCGTCAGGCCGAGATCGAGCCGATGCGGAAACAACTCCTCACCATGATGCAAAGTACCGGTGATCCCTTCGCCGAAGCCTTCGCCCACCGCGATAACAAGGAGCTCGTTCCCGCCGTCCTGGAGAAAATGAAAAAAGAATACGAAGGCAAGAAGGAGAAGTCTGCCGAGTAACGCTTTCGTGCGCGTGAACCTTGAATGGAAATTGGAGATTGATCCGTCAACCAAGCCTCAACGTCTCGTTTTGATAGATTCCGGCCGGGACGATCTTTGTTTCCGGGCCGGGGTTCGTGATTTCCATGCTTCCCCGGAGGGTCACACCGTCGCTGAACCCGGTGGGGCCGCTGATTTTGAGTGATTTGCAATCAATCAGACTTGGAACCCCCAATGTCTCCAGAGAATCCACGAGTTTGTATTCGTCCGAAAGTTGGATCACAGGCGGCTCGCCGTGGCGCGATGCTTGCAGCCGGACCTGGCCGTTTTTGAGAATTTCATAGGCATCCGAGCGCAATGCTAACAAGTCGCTGGTCGTTTTGACGGGTGCGAAACGACTGCGCGGCACCTCGATGGCTGCGGCACCTTCGAAACACTCGATAGCCGCTCCCATGGCGATCTCTAACTGGATCACGGCCGGTGATTTTTTATCTCGGGGATCGACGGTTTTGTTGTTGCGGATCATCGGCAGGGGCAGCACTCCGGAATCCGCCGCGAGTTGTTCCTTCAACAAATCCAGACGCAGCCACAGGCTGTTGGTGTTGAAATACCGGTGGCGATCGATGTCCTGGAATGCTTCCATATCCGACTCCGGGCATTGGGCGACCTCACGGAGCAGGAGGCGTCCGTCAGACTTGCGTCGGGCGAGGTGGCCTCCTTTGCGGTCCGCTGCCGTGCGGCGAGTCACTTCCATCAGGAAGGGTGCGCCGGAATCCGCGAAATGCCGCAGGATCACTGGATCAAGGATGGCTCCCAGATTGTCCGAGTTTGAGACAAACGCGTATTTGACCCCATCGTTCAGCAGTCGGTCCAGCCAGCCGCTGCCAACCAGTGCAGGGTAAAGGTCGCCATGACCCGGCGGACACCATTCGAGATCCGGGTCCGCTGGCCACTCGACGGGTGCCAGGGTGAGCGCATCGATTTTTGGTACTTGGTTTTGCATCAACTCAACCTCCGAAGCTGTCGCCAGCCCCTCGGCCTTGTATCGCTGCAAGTGGGCCAACGTGTCCCCGCTGGTGCTGAAGCTGTTCATCAACAACAAGCGCACGGGCGATGCTCCGGTTTTCCGCAGGTCAAGAATCTGTCGCACCATCAGATCGAGGAAATTCACTCCATCGCGCACCGACAACAGGCTCTTGGGACCCTGCAATCCCATTCCGGTGCCAAGTCCGCCATTCAGCTTGATCACCACGGCTTGGGCGAACAACGCGGCATCCGCCGGTTTGCCGGAACCGATGGTTTCCAATGATTCCAGATTATCCGCAGGGTCGATGCTTTCTTCGGAAATCAAGCCAGTTTCATTGCGCAGAAGTGCTTCATAATTCCGGCGGAAGGCACGGATGGGTGCGTCTCCCATTCCTGCGGCAATCATTTTATTTTCGAATGCGGTGAAGTTTCCCATAAGTTGGATTGGTAGTTTGCTGCCGCAATAATGATCCCGTGTCCGCCGTCGGTCACGCGGAAAGTGTGCTGGTTTCCGCAATGAGGTTGGGCTGGAGCCTCAGCAGGACGCTTACGCCAAGGAGAAGGCGAAGAACGTGGATCCTCAGTAGGTGAGGATGGAATGAACCGTGTGGGGGAGCAGTTTCGAGCGGCCTTGGAGGAAGGAAAGTTCGATGAGCACCGAGATGCCGATGAGGTTGGCTCCCAGTTCATCGAGCAGTTTCACTGCGGCTGCGGCGGTTCCGCCGGTGGCGAGCAGGTCGTCCACGAGCAGGATCGTCTCGCCGGGTTTCACGGAGTCTTCGTGGATCTCGACGATCGACTCGCCATATTCCAACGAATAGGCGGTTTGGCGGGTCTTCCAGGGCAGCTTGCCTTTTTTTCTAACAAGGACGAGTCCCGCGCCGAGGCGGTCGGCCACGGCGGCGGCGAAGATGAAGCCGCGGGCGTCGATGCCGACGATTTTATCGACCTTCACGCCGCCGGTGGTTTCGCAGAGACGCGTGATGGATTCCCTGAAAAGTTCGCCATCGGCGAGGATGGGGGTGATGTCCTTGAAGATGATTCCCTCCTTCGGGAAATCGACGACATCACGGATGGCGGATCGGAGGTGGTCGGTGGGCATGACGGTTAGAGATTGAGGCTCCGTCGGCTTCATGCGGCATCCTCGTCCGCGCGCTTGCGGCGGATGTTTGGAGGGCGTTCTCCGAGCACGACCTGACGGTTGATGGTCACGGCTTCGATGTCATCGCGGGAGGGGATGTCGAACATGATATCGAGCATCATCTTTTCGAAGATCGAGCGCAGGGCCCGGGCACCGGTGCCGCGGCGCACAGCTTCTTCGGCCAAGGCTCGCAGGGCGTCGCGGGTGACGCGGAGTTTTACGCCGTTCATGGCGAGTTGCTTGCCGTATTGTTTGACGAGGGCGTTTTTGGGTTCGGTGAGGATCGCCATCAATTCGTCTTCGTTGAGCTTGCGCAGCGAGGAAATCACGGGGAGTCGACCGATGAATTCGGGGATGAGTCCGAAGTGGAGCAGGTCCTCGGGTTGGACCCGTTCGAGGACGTTGATCGAGGGATTGTCGAGGTTCTCCTTGTCGGGGTCGGCATGGAAACCGAGTGTGTTGCTGCCGAGGCGGCGGCGGACCATGTCCTCGAGGCCGACGAACGCGCCGCCGACGATGAAGAGGATTTTCTCGGTGTTGACCTGGATGTATTCCTGTTGCGGGTGCTTGCGTCCACCCTGCGGCGGAACATTGCAGATCGTGCCTTCGAGAATCTTGAGCAAAGCTTGTTGCACACCTTCACCGGAGACGTCGCGGGTGATCGAAACATTCTCGGTTTTGCGGCCGATCTTGTCGATTTCATCAACATAGATGATGCCACGTTCGGCGCGGCTGACATCGAAGTCCGAGGCCTGGAGCAGGCGCAGGATGATGTTTTCCACGTCTTCGCCGACATAGCCGGCTTCGGTGAGGGTGGTGGCGTCCACGATGCAGAACGGGACGTCCAGCACACGGGCGAGGGTGCGGGCTAGCAGGGTTTTTCCGGATCCGGTGGGCCCTAACAGAAGGACATTGGATTTCTCGATCTCCACATCCTTGAATTCCTCGTCCAGTTTGGCCTGGCTCTGGCGCAGGCGCTGGTAATGGTTGTAAACGGCGACGGAGAGCACCTTTTTGGCATTCTCCTGGCCGATGACGAACTCATTGAGTTTGGCGAGGATCGCCGCAGGGTGGGGGATCTTGAAGCCGGGTTTTTCCGCGGAAGTCTTGCCCTTCACGGGTGCGCCGCCGAGTTCCTTTTCAAGGATGTTCGAGCAGACGTCGATGCACTCGTTGCAGATATAGACGCCGGGTCCGGCGATCAGTTTTTTGACCTCGGAGTGGCTCTTTCCGCAGAAAGAACACATCGTTAGATTGGAAGCGCGGGCCATGGAATGAGGGTGCTGGTTTTTTTGGAAAGACGGAGGAAATTACTCTTCCGACTTTTTCGGCTCGATGAGAGCGGCGACCGTGTCCGGGAGTTGTTTGCGGCTTTCCAGAACCTTGTCCACAAGGCCGTAAGCCACCGACTCATCGGCCGTCATGTAGTTGTCGCGATCCGAGTCTCGTTCGACCTCCTCGACGGACTTGCCGGTGTGTTTGGCAAGGATGCCGTTGAGGCGTTTTTTCAGGTTGAACATGAAGTTGATGGTGCGCTCGACATCCGAGGCGGTGCCGCTGGCTCCACCGGAAACCTGGTGGATCATGACGTGGGAGTTCGGCAGGCAGAAACGCTTGCCCTTGGTGCCTGCGGTTAGAAGGATGGATCCCATCGAGGCCGCGATGCCGATGCAGTAGGTGTTCACGTCGCAGGTGAGGAACTGCATCGTGTCATACATCGCAAGCCCGGCCGTGACGGATCCGCCCGGCGAGTTGATATAAATGTGGATGTCCTTCTTGGGGTCCTGCATCTGCAGGAAAAGGAGCTGGGCGATCACCGAGTTTGCCACGAAATCATCGATGGGTGTGCCGATGAAGATGATGCGGTCCTTGAGAAGGCGTGAGTAGATGTCGAACGAGCGTTCTCCGCGGCCATCCTGTTCGATGACGATGGGAACGTAGTAGCTGTTGCGCGGGGCGGGTGAGCTCATGGAATTGAAAGTCATATTAGTCTTCGATGATGGCGATGTCGGCCACTTCTGACACTTCGGCGTGCTCGACGAGGAAGTCAATCGTCTTACCGATGGCGATCGAGTTGCGGACCGACGGGATGCGACCTTCGCGCTGCATGTCCTTGATGAACTTCTTCGGAGCGACCTTGCGTGAATTCGCGATCTGGATGAGGTGGTTCACGATCTCGGCATCGGAGACAGCGATTTTCTCAGTGCGTGCGATTTCCTGGAGGATGAAATTCGTGCGCAGGTTGCTGATCGCCTGGTGGCCGGCGCTGGCGAAAATCTCGGTCTGTTGCGATTCGATTTCCTCTTCGGTCATGCCGGATTGCACGCCACGCTGGACCATCGAGTCCGCCTGGCTCTGGGTTTCCTGGCTGACGAGTTCTTCGGGCAGTTCGAAATCCACCTGGCTGTTGAAGTGGGCGATGATCTGGTTGACTTTCATGTCATCGATCTTGCGCTTGCGCTCTTGGCTCATGTTTTCACGGATGATATCGGTGATTTCAGCCATTGTTTTTCCGGGGGCGAGTTTGCCGGCGAGTTCGTCATCGAGCGCGGGCAGGATGGCTTCCTTGATTTCCTTGATCGTGGTGGTGAAAACCATCTCGTGGTTTTGGAGGTCGGCGACCGGAAAATCGGCGGGCAGAGTGATGGTGATTTCACGGGTATCGCCGACGTTCATGCCGACGAGTTGGGCGGCGAAGCCTGGCAGGAAGGCCTTTTCATCGAGGCGGACCCAGAAATCTTCGCGACCGGTGAGGTAGCCGGCCGGTTTACCGAGAAATTCCTCGGTCGGTTTGCCCTCGACGGTGGACGAGTAATCGATGACTGCGAAATCCGCCATTGCAGCAGGGCGGCCATCGATGTCCTTGAAATCCGCGAATCGTTCCTGCAGTGCCTTGAGTTGGGCTTCGACTTCCTCTTCCGGCACGGCAAGCGGCGGCACGGTGACGGCCACGCCTTTGTATACCGGGAGTTGAACTTCCGGAGCCAGTGTGAGCTTGGCGACAAAGGAAAATCCTCCGTCGGGCAGGGTGGTCAGCTCCTGTGGGATGCCAAAATCCAGAACTTTGAGAGACTCTTGCTTGAGCGCCTCATCGTAGGCTTCGTTGACCAGCTTTTCGTTGAGTTCCTCGGTGATTTCCTTTTCAAAGCGCTTTTCGACCACAGACTTGGGCGCTTTGCCTGGGCGGTATCCGTGAATGCGGGCCTTGCTGGTGTAGCTGCGGACGATTTGGTCACGCTGGCCTTGGACTTTGTCCGCTGGAATCTCGACACGGAGGGTGGCTACGCATTTGGGCTGCTTATCGACAACAATGTTCATGATGGATGTGAATGGGGCCGGCTTCAGCGCCGGGGCGGAAATACTAGCGGGAATCCGGTCGCCTTGTCAAACTGGCTCTTGAAAAAGCTTCGAGGCGCAGCGTTTTCCGCAAAATATGCAGGACGGGAGGAAAAACAACCCCGGGAGTCGTGAAACTGCCGGGGTTGGAGAGAAAAGGGAACGATTACCGGCTTTCCGCCTGGGTTTCCATGACTTCTGGCGCGACTTCTGGCGCGACTTCGTCAGGAATTTCGTCAGGAATTTCGTCCGAGTGATCTTCGGTGTCTTCGTGATGGCCTTCGTCCTCGTCAAAGTCGTCCTCTTCCATGAGTTCGCCATGGAACAGGTGGAATTTCCGTTTGCGGAGGTGGGCGGGAAGCGGCGAGAGAATCATCGCCACGGCACGACCGTTGAGGCGCGGGGCTTGGTCCACTTGGGCCATCGACTTGAGATCCTCGACAATGCGCTTGAGCACCACGAAACCGAGATCCTTGTGGGCGTTTTCACGACCGCGGAACTGGAGCACGAAACGCACTTTGTGGTTGGTTTCCAGGAAACCTTCCGCACGGCCGAGCTTGATGTTGTAATCGTGTTGGCCGGTGCCGACGCGGAATTTCACTTCCTTCATCCGCGTTGCGCTCTTGGATTTTTGCTTTTTCAGCTTCGCCTGCTCATACTTGAATTTCCCGTAATCGACGATCTTGCAGACCGGTGGGTCCACTTGGCCGGCGATCTCGACGAGGTCAAGGCCGAGAGATTGGGCTTTCGCGAGTGCTTCGCGTGCGCTCATGACTCCAAGTTGTTGGCCGTCACTGGTGACGACGCGGACTCTCGGGGCGCGGATGCGGTCATTGATCCGCGTCATATCGCGGTAACGACCCCTGTTTTGGTCTTTCTGTGGCTTAGCGATGGTTTTGTCCTCCGGTGGGTGGATGCGACGCGTCGCCGCGCGGACAGCCGGAGCCGTCACACGAATGCGATGCGAAGAGGGGCGCGGAACGATGGGCCGGATTCCAAATCATGAATCAGAGACGGCGCTGACAGACCGGTCGGGTTGACCGGCTGCATTTCGGATAATGGATCGTTCCAAGAAAATCATTGAGCGGCGGGTTGCCGTGAAACGCCGCGATTGCGACTTGCGGATTGAAATATCCCAATCGCAGGGGGCGGGCAAGTTTCTTTTTTGAAATCTTTCGCCACAGGATGGGGGTATGGTGTGGTAAGAGCCGACATGCGGATTGACAGAATCTGAGTAGGGGCCGACATTGAGCCACGTGAAACACATACCTCGCCCCGCCTTGTTGGGTATTTGTTCCAATGAGATACGCGATGTGATTTCGTGCCGATTCCTCCCGACCGCCGTTACTTGATTTTCCATGGATATGACATTCAGCATCCCCAGTCCCTGTCCTGAACTGGGACTCGAAGTGCAGGTTTCCGAAATCGACACACAGCTCCGCAAACTCTGGGAGCAGGACGATGCGCGGACCACCGCTTCGTTGATGAATCTCGTCGTTTACTCGGAAAAACCTGGGGCCTTGTTGGAAAACTCGGAGATCATCCAGAATCTCACCCGCGAACACGCCTGCCGTGCCATTCTGGTGGAAATCGATGCCTGGATACCGGAGCCTTCGATCCGCGCTTGGGTCACCGCGCACTGCCACCTTGTCGATGGTCGGAAATCCGTGTGCTGTGAGCAGATCGCCTTCTATCTGACGGGGAAAGTTACCGGGCGCTTTCGCAACACCGTGTTCGGCCACCTCAGCTCCGATCTGCCGCTGGTGTTTTGGTGGCAGGGGGAGCTCTCGGATATTTTGACGGAACGTCTGGTGAATGTGGTGGACCGGTTGATCATCGACAGTTCGTCTTGGGCGGATCCTGCGGCATCATTCCGGCGCATCGCGGAGGCATCGCAATCCAATGTGGATCTGATCTTGCAGGATCACGCGTGGACCCGCACTTGGCAGTTTCGCGTCGGAGTCGCGAGCATTTTTGACGATCCCGGTGCTCAGCGCGTGCTGCCGGATCTGGACGCCGTGGAGATCATCTATCACCCGGAACATCGCAACAGCGCGGTGCAACTGCTGGCTTGGCTTGCGGAGCAGGCTGCCTGGAAAGACAGGGAATCCGATGAGGAGTTTGCCTTTGTCTCCCTATCCGGCACGGCGATTTCGGTGGTCCTGCGCGAGGATGCCGTCGGGCCAGCTCTGTCGTCACTGATCTTGAGGGCAGGTGGTAAGTCGGCGCACATCACCCAGGCTGCCGGGGCTACGCATGTCGAGCGTCGAATCGAAGTCATTGGGTATCACATCACCTCGCTTTCGCCGGTGGATCCCACATCGCCCGAAGCTCTCGTCGCCCTCCAACTTGCGCGCGGCGGCAAAAACTCGTTGTTCCAGAAAATACTCCCCCGATTCAGGCGGATGCTGGAGCAGCGAAAAAGGCCGTAATTCGCCGATCTACGGCAGCAAATCCGTGTAGGTTCCCGGATCACTTCCCGGGATCTCGATGGCACCGCAGGCTTTGGCATAGAAATCCCTCGGGCCCACGCCGCCGATGATTCCGTAGGCGTGGCCGGTTTCCCGCAGGGCTTCGAGGGCTTTCATCAACAGGGCCTTGCCCAGTCCTAGTCCGCGTGCGCTCTCCAAGACTCCGGTTGGCCCGAAAAATCCCCGCTGCGTCGTGTCGTAACACGCGAATCCCAAAATCTCCTTGTCCCGCGTGGCGATGAAACAAGCTACCGGTTGGCGAGTGATCGCCACAGCGACCTCGCTGGCCCACTTTTCCGAGAAATTCGCCCGTGCGAAGGCTTCCACCGTGTGTTTTTCAAAGGCCCTTGCTCTCCGCAGGGTGATGCCCTTTGCCGCGATTTCCTGGTAAAGGGCGGTGGAATCCGGTAAATCATAAAGGCGCACGAGCATGTCGATCATGAGATGAGTCAAGCGTATCTCCTGCGCCACGGGAAGCCCGGAGTTTGGCAATTCCACGCCTCGGGAGCAGGATGAAAATCAAGGAGCTGCGGAAAACGTCCGCCGATGCGGATGGGGTGACGATGAGAAGAGCATTCGCACATTCCATCGACCAAGCATCCGCGTGGGCGATCATGCATCGCCCTTCCTTGGCGCAAGCGTCTGTGGATCACAAATCCTTCAGTCCCTTGATTTTCCGGATTATAAAACTATCTTGCCCTCTGAAGTAAATTGAGCCAATATTTGGCCGAAGAGAAGCGCATGGCCGTCAAGGACAACAAAAAACGTGGCGAAATCGAACAACCGTCGCGCTGGACCAATGAAGTCATCGGGATCATCTGGATCACGGTGGGCATTTTTCTATTGCTTTCGCTGGTGAAATACAGCCCTGCGGATGTGCCGAAATGGGGGGTATTGGAGATGTTTTCCTCGAAAACTTCGGCGCATGGGGCCAATTTGATCGGTCCGGTTGGGGGTGTTTTAGGGTTTGTGCTGATCCTGCTTTTCGGTGCTGCCGCTTATCTTGTGCCGATGGGGTTTATTTGGTTCGGTATCATCAAACTGGTGTTTGACCGTCCTGTTTGGCCCCGCGCGATGATCGGATTCGGTGTCTCCTTGCTGGCGGCAACAGCCTTTCTTCATGCTTCGGGTTTTTTCTTCATGAACTGGGCGAAGAACTGCAATATCGATAACTTTGGTCCGGGCGGGGTGATTGGCAAGGGATTGGGTGGCTTCGTGATGATGAGCCTGATCGGCCGGGCGGGGACTCTTTTGGTCACGACTTCAGCCTATGCCGTGGCGGTGATTTTGCTAACCGGTCAACAACCGATCCGTTTCACCAAGGCGTGTTTCCGCTTGATCAAGATAAAATTCGTGGTGTGGCGGGAGGGTCGCAGCGAAGCCGGAAAAGCCGCCGCCCGTGAAGCGGAATTGCTGGCCGAACGCGAACGTCAGCGGGAACAACGCCGCAAAGAACGCGAGGCCATGAGAAGCAACGCGCCCACCAAACCTGAGGAGGACGAGGACCCTCAGGCGCTGCTGGCACTCCGCGAAACGCCGCCACCCCAGATCATCGATGCCTCGCAACGCCGCGCCAGCGAGCCGATGATTCCCGGAACGAAACCGTTCGAACGGAAAAAAACCGGCCACCAGTTCTTGTCGGTCACCGGATTCGAAAACTACGAGTTGCCGGGGTTTGATCTTCTCGATGCCGACGAATCGGTGGAATGTCCCGAGGCGAATCGTGAGGAACTGCTCTCGACCCAGCGCGTCATCATCGAGACGCTCAAGGCTTTCGGTATCGATGTGACACCCGGCGACATCACCCGCGGACCAACCATCACCCGCTACGAAATCTATCCGTCGACCGGATTGCGGGTTTCCCGGATTTCCCAGTTGGAAGCGGACCTCGCACGCGCCACCTGCGCCGAGCGGATCAACATTTTGGCACCCATTCCCGGCAAGGATACGGTGGGGATCGAAATCGCCAATACCCAGAAAGTCGCGGTGCCGCTCCACGAATTGCTGCACGACCCCGAATTCCGCTCCGCCAAAAAGAAAATCCCACTCGCCCTCGGCAAGGATGTTTACGGCAAGACCGTCATCGGCGACCTCGCCGCCATGCCGCACTGCCTCGTCGCCGGTGCCACCGGATCCGGTAAGTCGGTTTGCATCAACTCGATCATCGCTTCCATGCTCTTCAAGTTCGGTCCGGATGAACTCCGCTTCATCATGGTCGATCCCAAAGTGGTGGAAATGCAGATGTACAACCGCCTCCCGCACCTCGTCGTGCCGGTCGTCACCGATCCCAAGAAAACCGTGGCGGCCCTCAAGTGGGTCGTCAACGAGATGGAAAAACGCTATCGGATCTTCGCCAAGGAAGGGGTCCGGAATTTTGATAGTTTCAACAGCCGCCCGAAGAAGGACAAACCTGCCCCTGCGCCAGTTCCGGTCGAGGAGCCGTCCGACGAATTGGATCTATCTGAATCGACCGATCCGGAAGCCACCCGGGTTCTCGACCCCAATCTTCCCGCCAGCCACCAAGCACCGCCGTGGGCGATCGACGACGTGGACGACGAACAAATCGAATCCATCGCATCCGCCCTCGAATCCGGCGAACTTGCTCCGGAAGCCGATGAAGACGACGCGGATTTCGAAGTCCCCGAGGACCGTATTCCAGACCGCTTCCCCTACATCGTCGTTCTCATCGACGAATTGGCCGACCTGATGCAAACTGCCCCGGCCGATGTGGAAATGTGCATCGCGCGCATCGCCCAGAAAGCCCGTGCGGCTGGTATCCACCTTATCATCGCCACCCAGACGCCGCGTGCGGATGTGGTCACCGGCATCATCAAGGCGAACATTCCCTGCCGCATCGCATTCCAGGTTTCCTCCGCCCTCGATTCCCGCGTTATTCTCGATACCAAGGGCGCGGACAAGTTGGTCGGCAAGGGCGACATGCTCTACCTTCCGCCCGGCTCCGCGAAATTGGAGCGTGCCCAAGGTGCCTACGTCACCGATGCGGAAATCGAGCGCATCATCGATCATTGCGCCGCCCAGGGAAAACCCAATTTCGAGGCGGACATCCATTCCTCCCTCAATGCGAGTGATGACGACGATGATGAGGATGTTTCCGAAGCCGATGAGGAGCTTATTTTAAAATGCATCGAGGTCGCCCGTCAGGAACGGAAATGCAGCACCTCGCTGCTCCAACGCCGTTTGCGCCTGGGCTACACCCGTGCCGCACGCATGGTCGATATCCTCGAACAACGCGGAATCGTCGGCCCGGGCGATGGCGCGAAACCCCGCGAAGTGTTCCTCAAATAGGCAGAGAATTGGGGCCTGACCGAAAATTTTCAAAACCCGTGATTTTTCGGTTGTCAAACCGACCTCCGCCGCTCTTACTCCCGTCCCGCCCGCAAGGGTGTCCCTGTGTAAGGCTCGATAGCTCAGTTGGTAGAGCAGCGGATTGAAAATCCGCGTGTCGCTGGTTCGATCCCGGCTCGAGCCACCACTCCCACAAAGGTTTGAGTGGTTTTTTCCCTAGCAGGTTGAAAAAGCATATCCGGAATGGTGCGAGAATAGGACGGATCTCTGGAAACGGTATTTCTAAGCACCATTGTTTGGATTCGGTATCATTTCGCCTTTGCCGCCATGTCCTGATTCGATGTCTGGTGTCCATATACATTCAAGCGCATGAAGGGCGAGCGTCGATCACATGGTTCGTTTTGGGTGGAGACGCATACAAGGTCTTCCCGTCTTTGCTCGTGATTTCCAGCCGCCTCGTGTTCGTGTCGCCAACCTCGACAATCATTGCCTGAAACGCGCCGTCTGGAGATGTCGTTCTCACGTCCTCCGGCACTTCTGCGGCGAAGAGCGAAGCTGCTAGGGTGAAGTAGGTAAGAATCAATTTTAATTTTTATCCACGATGATCATCAGGGCAATTTAGGTCTAGAAATCCTTGATTTGGCAAGGAGGAATCATGAAAAACGTCCTATATTAGGGCTGAATCGAGTCCTATATTTCGTGATTCGATCTAGCGGAATCGCTTGTAGCGGAGGTCTATGACCGTCGTTGCGGATGAGTTGCCCGAAGCACGGCATTGGCTTTTCTAGAGCGCCTCGCCCTCGGGGGGAAATTAGCGACGGTCGCAGACCGACGCTACAGGCCCTGTAAGAGCTTTTCCAATTCGGCCTCATCGATGATGGGAACGCCGAGTTGTTCCGCCTTGTCGCGTTTGGAGCCGCCGCCTTCGCCGGCGATGACGTAGTGGGTTTTGGCGGAGACGGAGCCACTGACTTTGCCGCCCTTGCTCTCGATGTATTCCTTCATTGCATCGCGGTCGATGCTGAGAGTGCCGGTGATGACGACGGTCTTGCCGGATAAGGGTCCGTTAGGGGATTGGAGATTGGAGATTGGGGATTGCGGATGGATGCCGAGTTCGGATAGGCGGGCGAGCGTGTGTTTGCCTGCCTCCGATTTGAAGAATGTGGTGATCGATTCCGCCACAGCGGGGCCGACATCGCCGGTGATTGAGTATTTGGCTAGAAGTTCGTTTTTCTTCTTCGCATCGGCGCGGGTGTCGCGCAGGAGTTCGGCGAGGATCGGGGATTCGGCTAGATCGTTGAGGTTTTCGTGGAGGCGTGCCAGTTCCTTGGCGGCGGATTCGCCGAGTTGGCGGATGCCCATGGCGAAGAGCCAGCGCTGGAGCGGTTTGGTTTTGGCTGCTTCCAGCGCGGCGAGCAGCTTGGCTGCGTTTTTCTCACCATAACGACGCGGGGACTCATCGGTGCCGAGGTTGAGGTTGGCGAGGATGGATTCAGTCAGGTCGAAGAGATCGAGCGGAGTGCGGCAGTGGTTGTGTCGGACCAGAGCCTCCGCCACGGTTTCGCCGAGGCCTTCGAGATCGAGTGCTTTGCGCGATGCGAAATGGGTGATGCGTGTGACCGCTTGGGCGGGGCATTGGAAGTTGGTGCAGCGCCAGGCGACGAAGCCATCCTCCTGTGAAATCGGGCCGCCGCAGGACGGGCATTTTCCCTCCGCGTGATCGAAGATCGAATAGACGCCGACACCGGGCACGGGCTTCGTGACCTTGACGATGGCGGGGATGATTTCCCCGGCTTTTTCCACGAGAACAGTGGCTCCGATATGGATTTGCTTGCGGTCGATCTCGTCCTGATTGTGCAGCGTGGCGCGAGACACGGTGGAGCCGGAGATGAGCACGGGTTCCAATTCGGCGACAGGCGTTAGAACTCCGGTGCGGCCGACCTGGATGGTGATGTTTTTCAGCGTGGTTTCCTGTTGTTCCGGCAGGAACTTGTAGGCGGCGGCCCAGCGTGGGGCGCGCGAGGTGAAGCCGAGGTTTTCGCGTTCGGCGCGGTCCAGCACCTTGATCACCGCGCCGTCGGTGCCGTAGTCGAGATCGTGGCGTTCACGGTTGATGCGTGCGACGCATTCCAGCATTTCATCGAGGTTGCGTGCGGTGAAAAGCGGTTGATTGCGCGGGATGCCGAGTTGGTCCAACAATGCGTGGAAGTCGTGTTCCGTTTCGAGCGGTTCGCCATCGTAGGCACCGAGTCCGTGGGCGAGAAACGCGAGCGGGCGCTTGGCGACGATTTTGGGATCGAGTTGTTTGAGCGTCCCTGCGGCGGCGTTGCGCGGGTTGGCGAAGGTGGGGAGGCCTTCTTCATCGCGCTCGGCGTTCATTGCGGCGAAGGCCTCGTTGGGCATGAAGATCTCGCCGCGGATTTCCAGCGTTGCCGGAATTTTGAATTTTGAATTTTGAATTTTGGATGAAGATGTCAGATCGAGCGGAATGCTGCGGATGGTGCGGACGTTGTGGGTGACGTCGTCGCCGGTCTTGCCGTCGCCACGGGTGGCGGCGTAGGCGAGTTTTCCATCACGGTAGAGCAGTGAGACCGCCACGCCGTCGATTTTGGGTTCCACTGTGACGGTGATTTCATCGCGTCCGAGGTTCTTGCGGAGGCGCTGATAGAAGGCGATGAGTTCGGCGGCGGGTTCGGGCACGTCTTTCAGTTCGAACACGTCATCGATCGAGAGCATCGGCACGGCGTGTTGGATCTGTTGGAAGCCATCGATGGGTGCGCCGCCGACGCGCAGGGTGGGGGAGTTGGGGTCGTGGAATTCGGGGTGCTTTTTCTCCAACTCTTCGAGTTCGCGGTAGAGTCTGTCGTATTCGGCATCGGAGATTTCCGGGGCGGCCTGGGTGTAGTAGAGTCGGTTGTGATGTTCCAGCAGCGTGCGGAGTTCTCGGATCCGGGATTCCGGGGATTTTGCTGCGGCAAAGGAGAATAGATCCGGCTCGGACATGGCGTAAGTTTCCGGATTCCTGACGATGTTTTCAATCCTGAAACATCGGGATCATGCGATGGTTTAGGGGAGGGCGACCGGTTCGACGTTTTTCTGGGTGAATCGGACGACAATCATGTAATTTTTACCTTCGCGTGAGACGCCCAGCATGGCACTGCCATTTTTTTCGAGACTCCAGAGGTGGGTGGGAACCAGCATTCCTTCTTGGATGGTGGAAACCCGGAGTTCGGTCTCGGCGTGGATCGGTTTACCGTAGATCGTGGTCAGAAGTCCGGTAAACTCTTTCCAACAGGGCGAGAGTTGGTTTTTGAGTGCGCTGCTGGGAAGTGCACGGGTTTGCAGGGTGATTTCCTTGAGTTTCCCGTCTTCGGTCCAATCGAAAAAGAGCGACGCATCGAGGCCTGCGATTTTCTTCCGGGTGCGAAACACGTCGTTGAGACCGGTGCGGCCTAGGAAGGTCTCGTCGACGGTGAGTTCCACAAACTTGCTGGTTTTAAGTTTTGCGAGCACCTCCGCGCGGGTCTGGCCGAACGAGAGCTTGTCGAAAACCAAGGAGCTATCGTTGATTTTCTGGTCGTTCGGTTCGCCTTGGGATACTTGGGTGACGTCCACGCTTTTTAACTCGCGAGGCTTGGCGTGAAGGATGGCGAAGGAAGCGGATAACAGGAGGAGGGTGACGATCTTGAGTGACATGGTTTCTGGAAAGTCGCGGATAGAAGGTGAGTGGTGGTTTTAGTGTCCTTGGAATTTCTGGCGGGGCTCCCATTCTTTGCGGGTTCTGGACCGGACGGAGAAAATGATGGGTATGCCTGGTGCCGGATGCGCTGCCCGGAAACGGTTGGTTAGATAGGATTCGTAACTGGTGGCCATCAGTCGCTTGTCATTGACGAAGAGCACGATGGTAGGTACGGGAATGACGCTGTATTTTTCGTTAGTGGCGGCCGTGGCGTAGTAGAGCTTGAGGCGCTTGCGGAGTTTGTTGTCGATCGGTGGAGGGGTGGACTCGAACGCGGCTTGGAGGATGCGGTTGAGTTGGCCGGTGCCGGGGATGTTCTGGGCACCCTTGCGGATTTTCAACGACTCCTTGAGCACATGGTCCACCGACCCTCCGGTCTTGGCGGAACAGGCGACGAATGGCGCGTAGTGGAGGAAAAACAACTCCTTGCGGACGTGGGCCGTGGCTTCTTCCAGGCGGGCGGTGCGATTGGCGCCGGGATGGAAGAGATCGAATTTGTTGAGGACGATCAGGCAGGGTTTTTTCTCTTCGAGGATGGTTTGGGCGATCTTGCGGTCCATCGAGGTGATGCCGGCTTCGAGGTCCACGACGAGCACGCAGAGGTCCGACCGGCGGATGGCTTTCTCGGTGCGCATGGCGGAAAATACCTCCACCGAGTTATCGCGTTTGCCACGCGGGCGGAGGCCTGCGGTGTCGATCAGCGTGAAGTTTTCTCCTTGGAATGAATACGGGAGGTCGATGGCATCGCGGGTGGTGCCGGCGATCTCGGAGACGATGGTGCGCTCGTCCTTGAGGATGGCGTTGACCAGCGAGGATTTTCCGGCATTCGGCTTGCCGACGATGGCGAGTTTGATGCCCACGGTTTCCGCAACTTCGGCGATGGCCTCGGTTTCCTCGACGAGTGGGGCGATGACTTTGTCGATTTCATCACAGAGGCGGCCGAAATTCCGGCCGTGCTCGGCAGAAACGAATAGAATCGATTTGAAACCGAGCCGCGCGAAATCGTCGGAGGCGGATTCGTGTTTCGGGTCATCCACCTTGTTCATCACCAACATCACGGGCGGTTTGGCCTTGCGGAGTTTCTGCGAGAGAGCCTGGTCCACCGGGGTGAGTCCGTCATGGGCATCCACCACAAACAGGATCAAATCCGCGGTTTCCATGGCGATGTCCGCCTCAATGGTGACCTGGGCGTCGAAGCCATCGTCGATGTTGCCGCCGATGCCGCCGGTATCGATCAGGGTGCAGGCGACTTGCGTCGCCTTGGATGGTGCGGCAATACGGTCGCGGGTGACGCCCGGTTGATCGTGGACAATCGCGATTTTCCGCCCGGCCAGGCGATTGAACAGGGCGGATTTGCCGACGTTTGGACGTCCGACGATGGCGACAGTGGGCATGGGCATAAGATGCAGTAATATGGAGAAACCCCAAGAAAAAACCCCGCCGTTGCGGGCGGGGTTCGTTCTCGAACAGGGATGGCGGAGCGGACGGGGCTCGAACCCGCGACCTCCAACGTGACAGGCTGGCGCTCTAACCAACTGAGCTACCGCTCCATGTCCCGTTCGGGTGGCGCGGACGCTATGGGCCTACCCGCGTGAGCGCAACACCTTTTTTTCGCATCGGTGAAATTTTTTTCGAATCGCCGTTATTTGCCCAATGCTTCGACTGCGGCTTCCAGGCTGGCGATGTCGTCCACCGAGTGAACAACGGCGTCTTTATCGATTTTTCCGACGAGGCCTGCGATGATCTTGCCGGGCCCGAGTTCGAGGAAATTCCGGTGACCCATGGCGATGAGCGCTTGGATCGAGGCGGTCCAGCGGACGGAGCCGGTGACTTGGTTTTCGAGCATGGTGCGGATTTCCGCGGACTCGGAGACGGTGGTGGCGGCGTAGTTGCAGACCACGGGAATCTTGGGCGATTGGAAGGTCAGGGCGGCCAATTCCACCGCGAGCTTGTCCTGTGCGCTCTGCATGAGGCGCGAGTGGTAGGCTCCGGCGACGTTGAGCTTGATGGCCCGGCGGATGCCGAACTCCTTGGCCTTGGCCACGGCGATATCGATATTGGCCGAGCTGCCCGATAACACGATCTGGCCTGGAGCATTGAGATTGGCGACATCCACATCCGCCGCTTTGGCGAGTTCGCGGACTTGGTCTTCTTCTCCGCCGATCAACGCCGCCATCGCACCTTCGGTGGCGAGGCAGGCTTCTTCCATGAATGCTCCGCGTTTGCCAACGATGCGCAGGCCATCCTCAAACGAAAATGTGCCAGCGGCGGCGTGCGCGGTGAATTCACCGAGAGAGAGCCCTGCGGCAGCGACCGGCGTAAGCTTCGGCAGGCGCTCCGAAATCAGGGCGAGTGCCATCAATCCGTGCAGGTAAAGGGCTGGCTGGCAGCGTGAGGTTTTCGTCAGTTCTTCCTCCGGTCCCTCAAACATGATTTCCGAGATGGAGAATCCGAGGGCTTCATCGGCCTTGGCGGCCATTTCGCGTGCGGCGGGAGAGGCTTCCACAAAATCCTTGCCCATGCCCACCTTCTGGGCGCCTTGTCCGGAGAAAAGAAGAACGATTTGGCTCATGTCGAGGGATGTCTATGGGATGATGCCTCTTATGAAAAGCGTAAAACCATAGGGTCAGTAAACCTCCTCAAATGCCGTTCTGGCGCTAGTAAGAATAATTGAACCGCAGATGGACGCAGATGAACGCAGATAATCAATGAGTTGTGTTGATCAGGGCGCTCGCTCATAGGGTTAATGCCTAATTTTTCGTGAACCTCTTAATATTAACGTCCATCTGCGTGAATCTGCGGTTCATTTACTTCTTTGGGTTGAAGCGTTCACGTGCCCAAGCACCCGTGCTCAACTTTTTCTCCCGATTATTCGGACGATCGTCCGTATGATTTGCTAACAGGTATTATTGGGAAATTTGTCAGGATGATTTGGTGTGGTGGGCCGCTCGTGATCCGCTACTTATTGAAAGGATTCGGGAGATTGTCGCGTTTTTAAACGATGATCACGCCACAGCTTACGCGCCGCAGGTTTCTCCACACCACAGCAGCTGGTTTTTTTGCCGCTCCATGGATGACCAGCGGTGTTCGTGCCGCTTCGCCCAATGCCAAGTTGCGCCACGCCGCCATCGGGGTCGGGAGTATGGGCCAATCGGACTTGATGGAGATTGCCAGCCACCCGATGGTTGAGATCGTTGCCTTGTGCGACGTCGATGCCGGCCATCTCGATGCCATGAAGAAGCAATTTCCGCAGGCGGTGTGCTACAAAGACTGGCGGGAATTGTTAGCCAAAGAGGGGGAGCGGATCGATACGGTGAATGTCTCGACGCCCGATAACATGCACGGTCCGATCGGATTGGCGGCGATGTCCATGCGCAAGCATCTTTATGTGCAAAAACCCCTGGCGCAGAACCTTTTCGAGTGCCGGAAACTCACGGAAAAGGCGCGG
Source organism: Akkermansiaceae bacterium (assembly GCA_903906515.1). Lineage (GTDB taxonomy): Bacteria > Verrucomicrobiota > Verrucomicrobiia > Verrucomicrobiales > Akkermansiaceae > Luteolibacter. Next base: position 13,187 of record CAIVKO010000203.1, on the reverse strand, counting down.
GAAATGGGGGTGGTGACACAAATGGGCATCCAAATTTCGGCGGGGGCCGGAGAGCGAAGGGCGGTCGCTTTGGTCCAGCAAGGGGCCATCGGCAAGATCAAGGAGGTGCACAGTTGGTCGGGCAAGCAATGGGGTGACATGGCTCCGGTACCTGAGCGGAAAGACGAGGTGCCTGCGAATTTCGACTGGAATCTCTGGTTAGGTCCGGCGGCGGAGCGACCGTTCATCAAGGGTTACTACCATCCCATGCAATGGCGTCGTCGTCGTGATTTCGGCACCGGCACATTGGGCGACATGGGTTGCCACATGTTCAGCGCGTGGTTCCGCGCGCTGGCGCTGGCCGCACCGGTTTCCGTGCGCAGCACCGGTCCCGCGCCGCTGAATGCCGTCAACTGGGCCAACAACGGCACCGTGGAATACACATTCAAAGGTACGGCCCACACGGCGGGAGATACGGTGAAAGTGATGTGGTATGATGGGAGCGCGAAGCCCCCGCAGGAAGTGGTGGCGGCCGCTGGTGGCCGGTTGTCGGGGGAAGGCAGCGTGTTCATCGGCACGGATGGGGTTATCCTGTTTCCCCACTGTGGCGCGCCGTTGTTGTTTCCAAAGGAGAAGTTCGGAGGCTACAAAATGCCTGAAGTCACAACCGTCAACCATTATCACGAGTTTATCGATTGCAGCCTCAAGGGGGAACGTAAAACAGGCGCGCATCTGGATCTTGCGGGCCCACTGACCGAGGCTGTTTTGTTAGGTTGTCTCGCCAGTCCGTTTCCGGGTCAATTGATCGAGTGGGACTCCGCCGCCTTGAAAATCACCAATCATGCAGAGGCTGACAAGCTTGTGAGGCGCAGCTATCGCAAAGGTTGGGAGATCTGATGAACCGTGTGAGAGCCTGTCTGAATATTGCCTGAGGCAGGGACCGATCCTCCGGGCGGTCCGCGCATGAGGTGAGAATGATTCTGAGAATGCCGTGGCTCGGGTGATCTGCTCATTCTCCATGCATTCGCTTCCCATGCTCTGGACCGCCCGGAGGTCGGATCCCTGCCTTTGACAATATTCAGACAGCTCAATCCCGTTTCTCCTGCACCCAGTGCGCCATGGCCATGAGGCGGCTGACGCCGGTGACACCGGTTGCGCCCGTTAGGACGGATGCCTGATCGGCGATTTCCGCACGTCTTCCTTCCGACCACAGGCCGGCGCGCTCCCGGAACAATGCCAGCGCCCGTGTTTCATCCGCAGTTAGGCCGACTGGAATCGGCGCGGCGGCGATCGGCGGAGGAGCCGATGTCACCGGCATCGCCTGGATACGGTCGTAGATCACCACCGTGCCAGCGGCGAGGTCGCCGAGTCGTTGGAAACGTTTTGTCGCCAGACAACTCGTCACGCCGAAGGCATAAGTGAAAACCGGCATGCCATCGATGAAGCGCAGGAAATTCCGGATAATCGCCTGACCCAGCGTAATGGGCGATCCAGTGGCCTGCACCACCCGCAGGCCCGCGATCCGCTTGCCAGGTGTGGCCCCGCGTTTTCCGGCCTCGAACACGACCGGATAGAGCCAATCCATTAGAAACCAGGCCAGCATCAGCAATCCCTGCGCCACCTTGCCGCCGATGGCCACGCCGGCGATCGAAATCACAATGCTGCCGCCCACCAGAAGTGCGGCGCGGATGATGAAATCGATCAAATACGCGCCGGCCCTCGGCACTGGACCCGCCATGCGCAGGCGGATTTCCACGCCCTCGGCGAGTTCCACCGATTGCAGGGTATCGATTTTTTCGGTTTCAGCCATGGGGTGGGGTTCTAACCGTTCAAATCCGCATCTCCATCCATTTTTTCAGCGGAGGGATGCGGCGGATGGTTCATTCGGGCATTGGATCGGATAGAAATCGGAGCTGCTGGCGGCGTAAATCCGGGTCTTTTGGCAGGTGGTTGACGGCCTTTGCCGACCATTCGAGGGCTTTTTTACGGTCTCCCCGGGCGAACTGGATTTCCGCCATGGTGTCCAGATAGGCGGATTGGTGGGGCCTCGCGGCAAGCGAGCGGGTAAGGATTTTTTCGGCTTCGTCGAGATTTCTAGCAGCGCGGGCGGCGAACCAGGCCGCTGTATTTCCGGTGTTGTCGGATTCCGGATAGAGTTTGACGACCTCGCTGATCTGCGCCCATGTTTCGTCGAACCATGCGTCGTGTTCCTTCATGAGCCCCTCCTTGCGGAGCGAGGGGAAGAAGAAATCCGCGAGGGATCCGTCGCGGGAGTAAATCTTGTGGCATTTATCCAGGATCGCGAGTGCTGCCGGACGGTTGGTTTTCAACATGCCGAAGGCCCGGGCCATGTCCGCCTGCAAACGGAGGCGCATGATTGGCAGCGGACTCTCCAGCACGGAACCGTTTGGAGGGTTCATCCAGATAAGCGCCTCGCTGACGGCGGCGGCTTCTTTCCAATTACCGTTTTTCAACAAGATGTCCGCATGAAGTTTGAATGCGGATTCCATTTCACCAGAATCCGGGTCGGCCTCGCGGGCTGCCCTGGTCCACCATTCCGCCGCGCGATCGAAGTCGAGACCGAATGCATATCCTTGGCCGATCTGGATGGCGGTTTCCGCATCACCGAGAGCGAGTTTTTCGACCCATGCATCGTGGACCGCGGCATCTTGAAGACGTCCTGCCTTGCGGAAGGCGGATGCGATGTAGGCATGCAGGGCTGGATTTTGGTCGTCCCTGGTTTTTGCCATTTCGTCGATTTGTTTGAGAATCAGCGCGGCGCAATCGTCCCAGCGACCTGCGGCTGATAGATGGAAGATGACTTCAAGCCAGAAATTTTCCGGTCGGTCCTCAATGGCAAGTTGGTCCCAGGCCCTCAAGGTATTGGTCACATCACCGGTTCCGATTCCCAGCGTCAGAATGCGTTTGAGCAGCGGCGTCTTCTCTCCGGCTGGAAGTCCGTCCACTTGTTTCCATACGTGGGTCAGCCATTTTTCGCGGAGACCGGAGGGATCGCCTCCTGCGGAGTTGAGGGCGAAGAGTCCGTCAAACCGTTCCGGCAGGGTGGTTTTGGGGTCGAGGTCCGCAAGCCATGTCCACCAGGCCTGCACATCTTCATTGTCACCGAATGAGGCTGTCACCATTTCATCCCAGCGTTTCGCATCATTGCCCGCCCATTCCCTCGCAATCCGGGTCGCCAGCTTGGGCGCGCCCAGTTGCCTGGCCCTGCCTTCAAACAGGCTGCCAAGGAAATCGATGAAACGGCTCTCATCTTCCTTAAGAAGAACGTGCAAGGGAGGGGAAAACGCATCCCAAGCCTCGTCGTGGAGCCCTCTGCGTTCGAGGAAATTTGCCAGTAACAGGAGTTCTTCGTTTTCGGTGGAAACTTCGTGTTGATCGTCGATGTTGTTTTTCGAGATTTTCTTGAAGCGTTTTTCCACCCATTTTTTGTAATCCGGTTGCGCGGGATCAATCCCTAACGAGGACAAAGCTTCGGGAACCCTCTCTAGCGATTCGAAATGAATGAACGCTGCCAGTGGCGAGTTTTTGGCAAAGGCCTTTTCCGCCGTCTCGATCTCGCAGAGAAGGAACAACTCACCCACGGCGGTAGCGACAACCGAGGCATTATGCGAAGCCGCGGCATCGGTGAGGGCTTTGAGGTCCCGCGCAAGCAGCGGTTGGCCCTTCCACCGCTTGGTAACAGCCGCGGCATAAGCTTTGGTCATGATCCCTCCCTCATCCTCCGCAAATGGGTCCCGCTCTTCTACATGGAACTGACCCCGGCCACGTTGTGTGTTTCCCGATTGAAACCATGGCAATGGGTCGCCCGCGAGGGCCGACATTGCGGCGGCGATGCGCGGTTCCCCGGCGGCGATCGCCGCATCATGGGCGGCAGGGATATTTCCGGCAGCCCTTTGGAGCGCGAGTTGCCACGCTTCCGAGCGCGCACCCTTGAGCGTCTTCGCACGGTCGAGCTCCGCTTGGAGTGTGCCATGGGTGCGGTGAAACTCTGCCAGAGCGAGCAGGTTGGACGGATCGACGGGTGCCATCTCCAGATACTCGCGGGCTTCGCGCGCATTCCCCTTCGTCAAGGCCTCGCGTGCCGCGCGGACGGAGACTCCGCTCATCAACGGTCGCAGTTTGGCGCGAATATCCTCCTTGGTTTCCGCCGCAAACAGCTTGAGCATTTGTCGCCATGCCCGCTTTTGGGTCATATTGGAAAGCAGTTCCATTTTCTCGTTGGCGGAGGCTTTGGCATATCGCTCGACCATGGCGATGATGTCGGGGGAGGTGGCGGGTGTGATGCGCAGGTGGATTTTCCGAAGGAGTTCCCGGGCGCGCAATGCTTGTTCCGGCTCTTGCGAGTTTGCTGCAGCCTGCAACGCCGGCAGCACGGCGTCCCCCATTTCCCAGAGATCCTGGCTGGCTTTTTCACGGACTTTGAAATTCTCGTCCATGAGTTGTCGCACCATGACATCGATATCCTTGGCCTGCTGATCTTCCACGATCACGGGTGTCGGAATCTCAGGCTTCGCCGCTACAACCAGCGCGACGGTCAGAACACTTGAAAAAATAAGAAAACCGGGGATTTTCATAAAGTCGGAAACGTGGATAAAATCGATGACTTTCAAGGAAGCGGTCAAACTCCGCCGTGCGAAGTGTAATCTGGCCGGACAATTCCCCGGCGTCAATCCCTGGCGTTTCATGAATCACAAAACGAGCCGCTCATTTCGGAGCGGCTCGTCAGTAAAAAACTCTCAGTGGAGGAAACTCAGGCCTCAGCGGTATCCGGTGCTGCGGTTTCTGCGGTCTCGATGGTCTCGGTGACCTCGACGGCGGCGGTTTCAGCCACGTCTGTCGCGGCTGCCACCTTTTTGGCAGGTGCCTTTTTGGCTGCGACCTTCTTGGCAGGTGCCTTTTTGGCTGCGGCCTTCTTGGCAGGTGCCTTGGCGGTGGTTTCCTTCTTGGTGGCTGGCCGTTTAACGAGCCCGCCGAGTTTAGCCAGCTCTTTTTTGCGCTTCAAGTAGTCGGCGCGACGGCGGCGTTTGATGATCTTATTCGATTGTTGACCCATGGTTGGTGCCCATTGGCTAGGGACTTCCCACCCCGGAATCAAGTGCAAATCTCGAATACTTCCACTTGGTCCCGGATTCGGGGGCGCGAAGCCGGGATTTCAGCCTGTAGCGGCGGATTGCGAAGCTTGTAGCGGCGCTCTATGAGCGTCGATGCCGCTGAGATGTGCGAAGCTCTTCTTTTGCTTTTCCTGAACGTTCCTCCCCAGGGGGGAATCAGCGACGGTCGCAGACCGCCGCTACAGGTTTTCCCGCTCATCCGCGCGGGTGGAAGCGCTTGTGGATCGACTTGAGGCGCTTGCGGTCCACGTGGGTGTAGATCTGGGTGGTGGAAATGTCGGCGTGGCCCAGCAATTCCTGGATCACCCGCAAATCCGCGCCGCCTTCCAACAAGTGGGTGGCAAACGAGTGGCGCAGCAGGTGAGGGTAGGTGTTCTGGTCGATCCCAGCGAATTTGGCGCGCTCCTTGACGATCTGGCGGACGCGGTCCGGCGAAAGCGCGGTGCCCCGGACGCTCAGAAATAGGTGGGATGTGGTCCGTTTTCCCACCAGGCCGGGGCGTTCGTTCGTCATGAAATCCGCGATGGCATCGAGCGCCTTGGAGCCCACCCGCACCACGCGGGTTTTGTTGCCCTTGCCGGTGATGCGCAGGAATCCTTCCTCGGTATCCATCATTTCCATGCGCAGTCCGCACAATTCGGAGAGTCGCAGGCCCGAGGAATAGAACAATTCGAGGATCGCCCGGTCACGGCGGCCGAGTGGCGTGGCGGGGTCGATGGAAACCAGGAGTTTCTCCACCTCGCGGGCATGCAGCGTTTCAGGGAGTGTCTGATCCGGGCGTGGGGCCAGCAGTGGCTCTGCTGGGTCCATTTCCAACTTCCCCCTGGCGACCAACCAGCGGAAGAAAATCTTGAGATGGACGGTGGTGATGCGTAGCGAGGCTGCGTTGAGTCCCTCCTTCTTGCGCAGGCTGAGAAATGCGGCGAGCTCATCCGTGCCGATGTCCCGCAGCGGTTTTTCACTCGGTTTCCACCACTTCGCCAGGGCATCGAGCGACTGGCGCACCGAGAGCTGATAGGCCCCGGACAGGCCGCGCTCGGTGGCTAGATATCGGATGAATGAATCGGTGGACGCTTCCATGTCAGATCGCCGGTGCCGCGCTGCTAAGAGGCTGTTTGAATATTCCTGAAGGCAGGGACCGATCTTGCCTACGGCTATGCGGGATGCGCTTCGCGGTTAGTTGTGCCGCTAAGCGGCCAAGGCATTCCGGGCGGTCCGAGAGAATGAGGTGTGAACCATCGTCCATGATTTGATTTCTAAGCATTTTCATGGTTGCCCGCGTTCTCATTCCATTCGCTGGACCGCCCGGAGGATCGGTCCCTGCCATTTTAAGACAGCTCCTTACACGGAGTCTCACGGAGTCGCGGGCTTGTTGATGTGTTTGAAGAGTCCGAAAAGATCGCTGTCCGAGGTCAGGATCACGGTGGTGTCCTTGTCCAGGGTTTTCTGATAGGTCTCCAGGGTTTTCATGAATTGATAGAAATCCGCCGCGGTGGGGCTGGAGCTGTAGGCCGCCGCATAGATGCCGGTGGCCTCGGCATCCGCCTTGCCCTTGATTTCCTGCTCCGTGCGGTAGGCACCCGATTCGATGGCAAGCAGGTCCTTCTGTTTGCGGCCGATGATTTTGGCGGCCTCGCCCGCACCTTCCGAGCGGAATCGGTCGGCGATCTGCAGACGCTCCGATGCCATCCGCGCATAGATTTTATCGATCACGCCGGCCTTGTAGTTGATGCGCTTGAAGCGGACGTCTAACAATTCGATGCCCCATTCGCGGACGATCGGTTGGGCGGCGGTGAGGATTTCCCGATCCAGCGTGGCCCGACCGTATTGGATCGGTGGCAGGACGCCGAGGTTGGAATTGGCGGAGGAAAGTGCCTCGTCACGGGCCGGTTTGCGGTCCTTGTCGCTACGGATCACTTCGATGAGGTCGTGTGCGGCGATGACGCTGAGCGTTTCACTGCCGATGATGTCATCCAGTCTGGAAAGCGCGCTGCGTTCGTTGTTGAGCTTGGTGTAATAAAGTTGCGGGTTGGTGATCCGCCAGCGGGCGAAGTTGTCCACCGTGACGTAGAGTTTGTCCCGGGTGGTCATGCCGATGGGCGGGCCGTCCCATTCGAGGACGCGCTTTTCGATGCGGTTGATCTTCTGGATGAACGGGGTTTTCCAATGCAGTCCGGCTTCGTTCTTATCCGGATCGGAGTTGATCGACTTGCCAACCGGCTTGCCGAATTCGGTGATGAAGACCTGTTCGGCCTGGTCCACGGTGTAGAGGCCGCTGGAGAGGATGATGATTGTTAGAAAAGCGGCGGCGATGATGAAAAATGGTTTCATGGGATTGGGAAGTGGGGGTTATTTGAGGTTCATCAGCGGCAGGAATTGCTTGGCGTCCTCGTCGAGGATGATTTTGGGGCCGAGTTTCGGCAGCACCTCGTTCATGGTTTCCAGATAGAGCCGTTGCTTGGTGATGGCCGGGGCCTTGTCGTATTGGAGGAGGAGTTGTTTGAAGCGGGCGACGTCGCCTTCCGCCTCGTTGATGCGTTGGACGGCGAAGCCATCGGCTGCGGAGATCCGCTGTTGTGCGAGTCCCTTGGCCTTGGGGATCACGCGGTTGTAGTCACCGTTGGCCTCGTTGATGAGCTGCTCGCGTTCCTGCTGGGCGCGGTTCACTTCATCAAACGACCGCTGGACCGGCGCGGGTGGATGCACTTCCTTGAGTTGGATCTGTTCGGCGGTGATGCCCATGTCGAGTTTGATCAGGATCGCCTTGAGACGCTTGAGCGATTCCATGGCGATCTCGGCGCGGCCGATGGTCAGGACCTCGTCCACCGTGCGGTCGCCGATGACCTCGCACATCACGCTTTCTGTTAGGTCGCGCAGGGTGGATTCGGGCTCCCGGAATTTGAACAGGTAATTCTCGGGGTGGGTGATGCCGTATTGCACGATCCATTCGACCTGCGCCGCATTCAGGTCGCCGGTGACCATGTCGCGCTCAAGCTCGGGTTCGTCGCTCGATTGATAACGGTTGGTGGCACCCGTCGTGCTGAAGCCGAACTCGAGTTTGAGCTGGCGGCCGATCGGCACGATGGTCGCGGTGTCGATGCCATAGGGCAGTTTGAAATGCAGTCCGGGATCCGCGGTGTAGTGGAGTTTTCCGAATCGTTTCACGACCGCCACGGATTCCGGGCTGACCGTGAAAAACGAGGAAAACACCCCGACCAGCGCGAAGATGATCATGGGCACGATGATCAGCAGGCGAGGGGAGATGTTGAATTTGGGGCGGAGAAACGTGATGTTTCCCGAGAGTGGTGGCGGTTTCATGGTGGTATGGGGATGGTGCTCCGGAATCCTTCCGGGTCGGAACTGGCATGACACTAGGGAAGTTTTCCAGAAATGAAACGTGGAAAATCCGCCAATGATTGTAGTGCGTTCAAGCCAGGGGGCATTCACAGGAATTCCATGTGGATTTGAACCGCCAAGACGCCAAGTGCGCCAAGGAACCGCTGAATGGATACCACTTTATTTGGTTTTCATATCCAGCTCACGTCATTTTCATCAGTTTGGCTTGGAGAACTTGGCGTCTTGGCGGTGAAAAAATCTTCTCAATCCCGGTTGTTTAAAAACTCCCCCTAGCGTCGGCTCCCGGAAAATCCGCCAATCATTGGACTTGCTTCCAGCGGGCATCCCGCATTTTCTCCGGCGAACTTCCAGCTCCGCATCCCCCGCAACCATGAGAACCCATTCACGCCAGATTCTAACCGTAGAGGAAACTTTCGGCCGCAACGGCTGGCATTGCGAACTCGTCGATGGCCGCGACGTGCTGCGCGCCGGATTCGAGGCGCACCACACGCGGGTCGATCTGGTCGCCCAGGCCTATCCGCAACTCAATGCCTTGTGCATCGTCTCCGAGTCTCCCATGCACCTCGACGACGACCACCTCCCATTCGTTCTCGAGTTGCTCGCCCGTGCCAACAAACAACTCACGCTCGGCGGCTTCGAGTTCGACCTCGACCGCGAGATGCTGGTCTTCCGCATCACCAATTTGTTCGAACGCGAGCGCTACGATTCGGACATCATCAGTTCCATGGTCCACTGCGCCATCGCCGAGCTCGACCGCATCATCCCTTACGTCGCGATCGTCCGCGGTACCCCTGCCGATCTGTTGGCCGATCTCGACCTCCCGCGTCTCCTGATGCGCGAAGACGTCATCCCCCCTGTCCCCGGCGACGAGGAAGAAGAGGAATTCTGAGTTCTACCTGTCGCACTTCCTCTTCCGTTAAGTTCTGAGCCGCGATAACTCGAAGGCAAGAAATCCAAAGGTGCACTGGGTTTGGAAGAATCCTTTTAGCCGCGAAGGAACGCAGAGAACGCAAAAATGAAGAAGTGTAATGAATATCAAATTCCACCTCTTTGCGCTCCCGGTGTTCTTTTGCGGCGATTTATTCTTCCTCCTCTTCTCTCCTGAAGCCGCCCCACAGCTTCTCGCCCTGCGGGCACGTCGCGAATAGCTCCTGTCCAAACCACCTACAAGCCTTCGGTGGTTTTGTAAAAAAATTCTTTCTTGGAACAGGAGAGGAATTAGCGACGGTCATAGACCGCCGCTACAGTTGAAAAAGGCTACTGCCTCACGTAGACGTGGTAGCCGCAGTGCCAGTCTTTGGAAACTCCGGCGGTGGCTTCCTCTTCGGTGGTGGGCGTGGCGTTGAAGCCGCCGCGTTCGACGATCAGGAAATCCCTGCCGCCAATGGTGCGGATTTCCATTTTGAGCGCCTGGTCCTCATTCATGGAAATCATCATGTCCCCCGACCAGAAGCATCCGCCGAAGAACTTCGATCTGGCGACTTTGCCGCCATCGAGAAGCTCAATGGTGTCCTTGGGGCTGGCGACCACCTGGGCGGGTGGTGATCCACTCTTCGGGGTGACCCAGTTCGTGATGAGCGGCTCAATCTCGGAAGGCTTGTTGGGTGCCGGATAAATGCACCATGCCCATTTGCCGAGCATGGCCTTGTTAGGTGTGAATTTGCCGTTGTAGGTGTATTTGTCCGAGTCCTTGCCACTGATGAAGGATGCCAGTGTGGTGCGTGGCATTTCCTTCACGAAATTATCGCCCTCCGGCAGAAGTTGGAGGATGCCGCCGATCTGGCTGCGAATGACGGTTGATGCGTTTTTAATCTCGGCCCCCGTCTTCGGTTCCTTGATGATTCCCGGAATGCTGGCGAAGGTTTTCTTGAACAGCGGGACGGCGAAGTTCTTCACCTCCGGGTTGGCGGTTTTCATCGCGTCGGAGATGGCTTTGCTGCTCATGTTGTTAGCTGACACGACACGGAAGCCGGCTGATTTCTCCAGAATGACGGGCAGCACGGTTTTGTAATGTGCGGGATCGGTGGAGATCCTGGCCAGCGTGCAAACCGCCGAGGTCTGGACCCATGTGCAATCGTAATCCAGCAATTGCAGCAAACGGTCGCGGTGCTTTGCGATCAGCTCGGGCGTGCCGCGGCCGAGTGCATCGATGGCGTGCTGGACGACCCACCACGATTCGTTCGGGTCATCGACCATCTTGCCCGCCTCCGCAAACATCTCGGGGGAGATTTTGTCAACTGGCAGAGGCGAACCCTTGAACATGCCGGTGAGGGCCAACAGGCCGGCCTCCCGGAGGCGCGGATCGGATGATTTCAAAAGCGGCAATACCAGATCGGCGCGGCCGCGTTTGGTGACCTGATCCATCGCCGAGCTTCGCAGGGCATATTCGGGGTGATGGATATACTTGAGCAAGGTTTCATCGGTGACCGCCGGGTCGTTGAGTTTCGTGAACACGGCTAAGGAGGAATCGTTCTCGACCGTTTCCTTCATGAGGTCTTCCTTGGTGAGAGGACCGCCGGGGATGGGGTCGATGGAGTGGAAAGCGTCGTCAGCGGCGTTGCCCCACGGACGAGCGAGCGGCATTTGCTTCGCCCACTTGCTGCGCGGTGCGCCGAAGAGCTGGAGTTGCTTGCGGGGATAGGTGTAGGTGAGGGCGAAGAAGGTGCCCCATGCCATGTTGTCCTCGGTGGCGGAGCGGTCGTAGCGGTCTTCCATGCCGGCAATGCCGAGGCTGCCATCGAAGCGGCGGGAGAGATCCATCACCCAGCGTCGGGTGTCGAGGTAGGAACGGTATTGCACGGGGCGCTTCTCGCGCATCTGGCTGACCGCCGCGTGGTGCCAGATCTCGCCAATGCCGCCGCCGGTGTGGGCGGCGTGGAACCAGTTGGTGGCATAAAAGGACTTCATCGCGGAGTTGTCGCGCGCCTTGGCGAAGACCGAGTCTTCACCTTCCGGTGAAATCATCGCGGCGGCACCCAGACCGAAGGCAAGGCCGCCGGATTTTCCATTGTCGCGGAACCCGCCTTCGGGATAGGTGTTTCCATAAGCGACGTTGCCGTGACCGGCGAAGCGGTAGAACTGGGAGAATGTTTCCTTGTACATGTATTCATCGACCTCCACGCCGCAAAGCTTGGCCATGTGGAGGAAGGACATGCAGTTGACGCCGGAAGCATGAACTTGGCCGGAACCGGTGGAGTAGGTGTAGGCAGCGGGTGCGCCGCGTCCGCTCCAGCCGCCGCTATACATGTGGACGCGGAGTTCATCGGTCATTTTCTTGATGACGGGGAGGACGCTCTGGTCGCCGGTGCGCAGGTAGTATTCGCAGAGGCCGGGGCCCTTGTAGCCCTTTTCCCAGTTGACTCCGCCGATCGAATCAATGCCTTTCATCCAATTGCGCACGATTCCCAGATCCTTCTCTTCCCCGGTGGACAGCAGAAAGATCACCGAGCCCCATGTGGGTTTTTCCTCCTTGGCGAGGAGGTCGGCCAGGTTGCGCACGATCTTGTCGGACTTCGGGCAGTTCACCGGCCATGTGGGGCTGTAGGCACCCATGACCGGGATGTCCACGGTGACGTCACCCGCGCCTTGGATTTTCAGGACGACCTTTCCATCCTTGGCCTCGGCTTCGGTGACAATATCGCCGAGGATGACGCGCGGGTCGGTTTTTTCGAGAACCTTGCCGTTGATGCTTTCGATGATCTGGCCTTTCTGCAGCTTGCCAGTCTTCTCGGCGGGCGAGTCTTTCTCCACATTGTTGATCTGCATCGTCATGCCCGGACGGATCAGGTTGATGCCAATGCCTACTGGTCCGAGGTTCCTCACCAGCCAAGGCTTGCTGGCACTGCGACCGGTGGTTTCGGGAAATGGATTGAAGATCGGAGTGGTGGCGGGTGTGTAATATGCGGTTTCGCTGCCCGCAGACGGCTTGGTTGGGGTATTCTCCTTTTTGACAGGGGTGGTTTTGGCTTCGGCTTTTGGGGCGGTGGCGGCAGTTGGTTTTGGGGCGGTGGAGGCAGTTGTTTTCGCGGCTTTGTCTTGCTCATTCCACTTTGCGACGAACTGCTTGTCCTGCTCGCTCAGCATATCAATGGGCAGTCGCAGCTCGTTGTCGTTCTTTTTGACAATCGCCGCGTTGCTCTCGACGCGCAGGATGTCTGCCTCAATCTTCCGGCCCTTGGTATCTGTCCATGTCCGGGCCTCGGCCGTGAGTACAATCAAAAACAGCGCTGGAATCACGATCACGGAAAGAAACATCCATGCGGGGGTCTTCAGTTTTAACAAGCGAATCATCCTTCCGCGCATATCAGGGATGGGGATGGGTGTCCATGTTTTTTTGTTTTAGAACTTAGTGAAATACTGGATAAGAAGGGGGGAGGTGAACGTCGAACGTCGAACAGTGAACAGTGAACAGTGAACTTCGAAGTGAAGAAGGAGAGAAACCTCCTATCTGGAGGCCATGCTATGAAGAATATCGTGGCATCCCGAAACAGGCTGGACGAAAATATCATCATGAGTGCCGAGAATGGAGTGGAGCGGCATGGATAGGAGCGGACGCGATGGAAAATAGCGACGGTCATAGACCGCCGCCTGGAGTTTGGTTATTTCTAGATTGGTGATCTAGTTTTTTGCCTTTTTGCTGATTTTTTTGATTGCCATTCGTGATTTGAGTTCTAGTATATGCGCTAGAACTCAAACAAATCAACCATCACACCGCCATGG
>CAIVKO010000202.1 GCA_903906515.1 Akkermansiaceae bacterium | reverse complement strand
CTCGAGGTCATCCGCAAGACCGACAACCTGACGCGCGGAATGCCCAAGATCATTTATCTGGTCGGCTGGCAAAAAGGCGGGCATGACCATGGCTACCCGGCCTGGGATGAGGTGAATCCCCGGCTGAAACGCGCGCAAGACGCCACGGCCCTCGAAAGTCTGCGGTGGCTCATCCGCGAAGGCGGAAAGTATAACACCACGGTGAGTTTGCATATCAACATGGCGGATGCCTACAAACAGAGTCCGTTGTGGGATGAATACCTGGCAAAGGACTGCATCGCCAAAGATGAGAACGGCCAGCCTTACACCTTGGGAATCCAAGTGAAGGGCGAAGACATGTACAACGTGGTTTATCCCAAAGAATGGGAAGCCGGGCTGGCGCAGCAGCGCATTGATGGACTGATTGAAATGATTCCCGAACTGAAAGCGGGGCACACCATTCATATCGATGTGTTCATTGCGAACCGCGATGGCGGCAAGCCGATCAGCCCCTGGCACTTGAAACCCGAGAATGGCGGATTGACCCCGGACAAATTCGTCGAAACCCAACGCAAGATCTTCCACTACTGGCGCGACCGCGGGTTTGATGTCACCGGCGAGGGCACCGGCTGGGCCCACCCGCCGGGCGAACATTTCATCGGGTTGCAGCCGATGTCGTGGTGGTATTCGTGGAATCCGATGGAGATTCCGGAATACCTGGGAGCGCGGGGACGCACCGAACGCGACGGCGATGGCGATTTCCGCTTTGGCTCCAGCATGCACGGCGAAGAAATCTGGAAGAGTGACAAGGAGAAGATGCCCGGGTTTCTCGGCATGTTCTGCCGCACCACCCTGCCGTGGTATTACCTGAGCCGGCTGGAGCGGCAGAAGTTTGAGAACGACGCGCTATCCTACAGCGACGGGGTTGTGGCCCGAAACGAAGCTGGAAAACGCATCATCCGCAAAGGTGACTTCATTCTCCGTGAAGACGATGATCTCTTCGTTCCAGCCCTGTGGAACAAGAAGGAAATCATCTCCTACAGCAAATCGGGATATGCCACCAAGTCGTGGCAGTTGCCGGATGACTGGGGCGACGTCAAGAGTGTTGATATTTACCCGATCACTCTGGATGGCTGCGTGCCGCTGAAAAAGAGCGTTCCGGTCACCGGTGGAAAGCTAACCTTGTCGCTTGGGAATGACGAGGCTGTGTCCATTGTGCCGGCAGGTGCCCGGTTGAAATCCGGAAATAAGCGACTGTTCGACCGCTGAGGGCGCGAGCTAGGGCTCGCAGCTCGCCCCCAGCTCATTTTATCTCGTGCCCGATGCATGGGAAATTTACACAACAAAAAAACAACCCGAAAAAACCACTTACACAGAAATCTTTACAAAACCTTAAGTGAAATCAGAAGTCATGAGAATCCAAATGAAAGATCACGTTACACGCTGCACTGCGGCCTGCCTCATTGTTGCTGTTGGCATGCTGTCCTCCATCCCGTCCGTTAGCGCGGCCAAGACGCCGCACGCGACGGGCACGTTGGGCAATGGAGATTACGGCGTGATGGATGACACCCCATATTATGGCGGCTTCGGCACCGGCTTTCTCCACATCAACGCCG
>CAIVKO010000201.1 GCA_903906515.1 Akkermansiaceae bacterium | reverse complement strand
TCGCCGACGAGGTAGTCGGGGTGATGCCAGTCGCGGGTGGAATAATACAGGCCGAGCTTCATCCCGTTTTTGTGACAGGCGTCGGCGTAGGCCTTGACGATGTCTTTTTTATACGGGCTGGCCATGATATTGTAGTCACCGGCCTTCGAGTCGAACTGCGCGAAACCGTCATGATGCTTGGCAATAAGCACCATGTATTTCATGCCCGAGGCTTTGGCGAACTTCACCCAGGCGTCGGCGTTGTATTTCGTCGGATTGAACTGCTTGTAGTAGTTGTCGTACACCGGATCCTCGGTGCGCGGGGTCTGGACGCCGTTGATATCCCACGGCCGGTTCGCTTCGCGTCCCCAGCCGATTTCCTTCTGGCCAACAGAACAAGGCCCCCAATGAATGAACATGCCGAACTTCGCATCGCGAAACCACTGCATGCGCTCATCGCGCTGTTCTTGCGTTTCATGGGTCTGTGGCACCTTCGAGAGATCCGCCGCCCGGACCCAGCTTGTTGCCAGCAAGACCGGTATGAACATTCTGATGAGTTGTGTATTCATCTGATATTTCGTGATGTCGAATTATGGCTTACTTCTTGATGCTGCGCAACTCCGGTTGGGTGGTCGCGGCCTCGATGGACTTGATCGCCGCTTCCACCGAGGACACCCGCTGCTGGTTGCAACCCTCGGGGAATATGTTGTTCTTAGCTTCGTAGTTGAAAAGATCAACGAGTTTTTTGAGTTGCGGGAGCGCGCCACGGGCGGCCGTGCCGAACTTCACGAGATCCTGCATAATCACCCCGGTGCGGGTCTCGCTGGCGTGGCCGCCCTGGGTCATGGCAAATAGGATGCCCGCATCGATGCACTCGACGTAATTGTATTTAGCCAGAGCCTTGAAGGCACCCATGCGGATTTCGTTAGAGAACATCCGGTCCGCCGGGCTCATGGTTTTCACCGCGTCTACGAGGTCGGGTGCCAGCGCCTGCACATCCTCCAGACTGAGGTTTTTTTCAAAATAGCCGCGCAGGTGCCAGCCCGCCATGCCGTCAGGATTGTTAGCGATGGCGCGGATCGCCGGATACACCAATTTCGGATCGCTGGTTTTGACGCTCTGGGCCAATGGTCCGTCGAACAAGGCGACGGCGAGCTGACCTTGGGCGATCTGGATCGGATCTGCCCAACTGATCGGCTGCTGCGGCTCGGCGGTTTTGGCCGTGGCTGCCAGAATATCCGGCAATACAGGTTTGGCCAAATCGTTGACGAGCTTGATGGCTTGTGCGGCCTTGTAGCGCAGCCAACGGTCTTGATGCGAGAGCAGGCGCACAAACACCGGCAACGCCGCGACGCTCTTCATGTAGCCGAGTGTCTCACAGGCACCCTGGGCGATATGCACATCCTTGCCTTCCGCCATCTTGAGCAATTCCGGCTCCATCGACTTGGCTTCAGGCCGCTTGGCCAGTTCTTCCGCCGCCCAGCCGCGCGCGATCGGCGACCAATCGCTGAAGGCCGCCACCAATTGCTTGGGCGTCATTTGCAGGCGGTCCAGATCGAAACGGCCGGAGGTAATGGCAGCCGCCACATCCTGCTGGGTGAGCGCGTTGGCGGGCTTGGCGTCCTTGCCGGTGATGCAGAGGTTTTTCAAGGCCATCGAATACGTCAGCACATAGGTCGCGTTGGGGCTCAGGCCGCTGTAGCTACTTTTCCCGTAGTAGGTATCGTCGTCGGTCCTGCCGGGGCCGTATTGTTCGCCACCATCGTAGGTGAACGAGCCATCGCAGCGGCGCACCAAGTCGAGGTGGGCGGATGCCTGCTTGAAGAAAGCGGAGCCAGCGGCGGGGCCGCCGATATTGGCACCCAAGGCACCCCACAGATAGCTGAACCCCTGGCCGGTGTGGCCGCACTCGCGGTTTTTGTAGCCGGCCGTGGCCATTTTGGCGAAAAACCGTGCTTCTTTGGGCCGGTTCCCCTGCATCGCATAGAACACCGCGGTCATCGCGCTCTTGCCGTTGTTGTCATGAAACGCATACGGCTCGTGCTCACCGTAGGGAATGGTTCCCTTGTCCATGTAGTAAGCAAAAAACTTCGAGCCCCGCTCGATGGCCGGATCGATTTCCTCATCCTTTACACCGCATTTTTTACCCATGACGATGGCCAGATTGGCCACCAGGCCGGCCTGGTTGACCGGGCCGTAGGGTGGGATGGATCCATGCAGCTTGCCATCGGCGGTGCGATTAGCGAAACCATGACCGAAGGTGCCATACATCCCCTGGCCTTGCGCCGTGGAAATGGTGATTTCGCGGATGGCGTGCATGACTTCCTTGTCGCCGGTGCGCAGGTAATACTCGGTTAGAAACAGGTTGCGGTAGCCACTCTCCCAGGCGTCCATGCCGCCTTTCGACAGGTCCATGGTGGTCGGTCCCATCTTGTGGGCGAACTCCTTGATCTTGGGCAGATAGTCAGGATTGTCCGCGGCTAACAAAGCCAGCCCGCTGATCGCGCCACACCAGTTCTGATTCAACGGTTCTTTTTCAAGTGCCTTGCACGCCTCGGCGAAAATCTTCTTCGATTTCGGGCAGTTGTATGGCGCGGTGGCGCTGTAGGTGCCCATGATGTTGAGCTTGAGTTGTGCCACGTCGGTCTTGCCATCACGCCAACGGGTCAGCTTCAGGATGCCTTTGTTGGTCTCCTTTTCCGCCTCCTGGATCGCCAGCGCGATGCTGCGGCGCGCATCATCGGTGAACATCTTGCCGTCAATCCCCAGAATCACGTCGTTGACCTGCATCACTCCGTCGGCCGGCGACTTGACCCCGACATGGGTGACGAGAATCTGCCGGCTCACCGCCGTGGTGCGACTTTGCAAGCCGTCGAAGTGGGATGCGGGTTTCAGATAGATCCAGCCGCGCATTCCGGTCGATCCCAGATTATAGGTCTGCTTGGCATTGACCCCGGTGGTTTCGCCCTTGGTGAGATCCGGTGGCCCCTCGGCCGCCATGACAGGCAGGTTCATTAGCATGGCCATGGCCAGCAGGGTGGATCCGATTTGATGATTCGTTTTCGTCATGATTCTCAGGTAGTGGTGGTTGTCGTAATGGTGAAGATGCGGAACAATGGGCAGCGTTTTTGATTCCGCAGGCGCGGCGCTTACGTAATGTGGCGGCGCTGCGGCAACCCGACAACCACAAGAATGGGTGACAAACGGGTGACAAACGCAGATCAAAAAATGCGGGGCCACCGGTGCGCACCGGTGGCCCCGCGGGGATCCCGGAAAAAAACCCATTAACTCCGGAAAGGGGAAAGAAGACTCAAGACTTCAAGACACAAGACGTAAGAAAAGATAGAGAGGATTGCCACGGGTCACGATTCATCCCAAAAACAGAAATTAAACCGCAGATTACGCAGATTGACACAGATTTTGAAGGAATGATGAAAACCAACTGGAACTCTGTTTGGTGGAATACCAAATCCGTGTAATCTACTGTAATTTGACTCAATAATGGAAGATTCGTGTTCGTCCATCTCCGCTTCGCTTCGATTGTGGTTAAAATACGACTAATCACCAGACAACTTCGGAGATCGGGTTTAACGTCTTAGAGCCTGTCTTAAAAATGGCAGGGACCGACCTCCGGGCGGTCCGGTGAATACTGTTTACTTAGGCAGTGCAGGAACCGGAGAGGAAGAAGGCGGCGGGCAGAATGCCCGCGCCACAGGTGGCCCGGGCATTCTGCCCGGAGCCTCTAACACCAAAACAAGTGCTAAGTAAACAGTATTGGGCGGTTCGGCGAATGAAATGTGAATTCATCCGCGCCTGCCTTTGCGTGTTTTTCAGACAGGCTCTTACGGTGCCAGTGCCGTGGCCGTGTCCTCCAAAGATGTCAGCGCGGTTTGGGCGAGGTCGGTGCTTTAGGGTTGGTGGCATTCGTGGTGAAATTCAGGATATGGGTTGGCCACACTTGTTTGCCTGATTTCGCGGCGCTGAATGTATAATAATAAGTCGTCGCCGAACTCAACCCCGTTGCCGAGTAACTGAGTTTCACCGGATCCCCGCCGCTCCAGGTGCCGACCACCGCCGAATGCTGCCAATTCGCCGCGGTCGATCCGCCGTTGACCGTGCCCCAGTATGCGGTGATAGCATAACTTCCCCAGGCCGGGGAAAAGGTCGCGTTCAAATCAGCCGATGTCTGATGCACCGGCGTGGCCGGGTTATTGGCAAGCGCGACGGCATTGCTGACGACAAAGGGTTGGGGAATGGAGGTCCGTTCATTGCCTGCCGCGTCACGGGCGATCGCCGTGACGCCTCTGCCGCCCCAGGGTCGGACTGCGGAAACCGTGGTGGCTCCACCATGGGTGACGGTTCCCAGCTTGACGGCACCATCATACACATCCGCGCTCACCCAGCCTGGAAACGCCGCCGAATCCACCGCCACATTGAACTGGATCGTCTGTCCGGCCGAGAAGACCGGACCGCCCACGGTCGTCACGGTTACGGCCGGGCTATAGGTGGCGAAGCCCCG
>CAIVKO010000200.1 GCA_903906515.1 Akkermansiaceae bacterium | reverse complement strand
GGGAGACCGCGGCGCGATACCGCGCGGAGGAACCATTCCCCGCTGATGTCAAAGCAGCATGCCCGCCTGTTAAGCGGGTTGTCGTGGTGCGAGTCCACGGCGGGGAGCCATTTTCCCAATGCTCCATTGGTGTATCAGCTATCCATGAACGAGGGGATGAGGAACAACGGGCTCGGCTCAAGGAGATCGTCCGCACCCCGAAGATGCAGGCCATCATCCGCCAGCACGATCCGTTCCTATTGAGGGATCTCGGCCTGGCCCCTGCGCGAATGGCCTCGATCAAAATCACCAAACGCGACCGGCCCTGGCATATCGAGGACTGTAAGGTCACCTGCCCGTTTGAGAAGCCGGCGAAAGTGAAGAAGCCGGAACCTGTCCCTCTCCAACCTCCTCACTACCATCCGCCGGTGGCACCAGACCCGCCAAGAAGAGGTTATTGGAACAAGTGGAGTCATTTCCATCGTTGAACGCGAGCGTCGGGGAGGGGGTATAACAAGAAGGAGCGCTGGTGATGGTGCATTAGGACTCTGCATGGGATGCCTCATGCTGAGCCGAAGGGAGACCTCTGGTTGATGCCCGCCGCTCAGCCCCAGAAACAACAGCTCTCGTCTTCATCCACTACGGCGAGAAACTCCTCGAAGAACAGTGCCTCCGGATGGGGCGGGTAAGTCATGGCGAAGGTGGCATGCCAGCCGAGGTGGCGCAGACCTCGATCGTTCCTGTGGCTTGGTGGAGATCCACGCCGATTCAAACTTGACAAGTCACCCGTAGAGCTGTATCTACGGCCCGTGAAAACGACCATTGAAATTCCCGATTCGATTGCGCGGCAAGCGAGGTTGCTGGCTGCGGAGCGCCAAATCACCTTGCGCGCCCTGGTGATTCAGGGCTTGGAACACGTGATCTCAGAAAAGCAAGTGATGGCCAAAGACCGGGCTAGGAAACTCTTTACCGCCATGGACAAGGCACCTGGAATCACCGCACGCAAACGCCTCGACCGCGCCGACGCCAATGCACGCTGAGTTCTTCCTCGACACCAATATCCTGCTTTACGCGGCATCCAGCGCGAAATCCGAACATGGCAAGCGGACCAAAGCGAGGGAATTGCTGGCGATGGAAGGTGGCGGTTTGTCCGTCCAGGTCCAAGCGGAGTTCTATGTCAATGCCACGGGCAAATTCAAGCTGCCCCATGACAAGGTGGTCGGAATCCTTGAATCACTCGATTCCTATCCGGTGCTGGCGCTAACGGAAGCCGTGTTCTGGGCGGCACTCCGGATCAAGGAGCGCTACCAGCTTTCCTACTGGGATTCCGCGATCCTTGCGGCCGCCCTGGAACTCGGATGCCATACCGTTTATTCGGAGGATCTGAATCACGGCCAGAGCTATGCCGGGATCCGCGTCATCAATCCATTTATCGTATAAATTCCACGCAACATCCACCCGATGGAATTCAGGGCGGCCCGCCGCGGCAGACGCAGGGTTAACTTCATGTGGAAAATCCCGGAAACCAGCCACCGAATGATCGTGGCATTTTCCAAGACGGGCAGGGGAATCCGCGACAGAATTTGAACCCCAAATCTGTTCCCTTCCGCCAATTTCCGCCAGTCGTGGAGCGTCAACTTGCGACAACCTGCGTCACCCGAAAAATTCGGCAAAATTAGGTCTTGCATAATGCCGCAGAATTACGCATATTCCGTAAATATTCGGTGCCTCTACGGAAGAAAGTTTGGGCCGGGGTCATTTCGTGCGGGACACGCGGGATTTTCCCTGGTAACAAGGGCTCGGAATGCCGAAGCCCCAGTCATCATTGGCCGATTTTCCCGACCCGAAAGAACT
>CAIVKO010000199.1 GCA_903906515.1 Akkermansiaceae bacterium | reverse complement strand
GGCTTCACCGCTGCGATTGTCAGGTATTTCAAAAAACAGAAACACTGACCTTCGTTGGAGCGTCACCTTACAGAAGGCCTCGGGCAGGATGCATTTCCATCGTGGCTGGGACTTGCAGTCCCAGTCTGTCTCAGGGACATCCTGTCCCTGAATCTCTTTTCCCCATTCATCATCCCCCTCTTTGCATCGCTCACCGCCTGCACCCCGGTCAAAGAAACCGTTAGACACGCACCTTCGAATCCCCCACCCCGAATCGCAGCCGCCACTCCGGCCACCAGACCCGATCCACCGTCGCAGCCCGCGCAATCCCCACGGATCACCCGCGGCGAGGTTTCGGGCATCATTTTCGAAGGTGTCGCCTTTGACTCCCGCACCCACAAGCTCGCCGTAATCGATCAAGCGGACGGCCCCGGATCGATGCATGAGGACGCGGCCGCCGCCGGAAATTCCCGTGGCGCTCTGGCTGCGGTGAACGCCGGCTTTTTCACTCCCGAAGGTGCACCGCTTGGGTTGGTGGTTGCATCCGGCACTCGCGCCGGAGCATGGAATTCATCATCATCCCTCGGCAGTGGATTGTGGTTGGAATCGGCTGACGGTAGATCCTCCATCGTCCGCCGCGAAAAACTCGGACCATCCGGGGAATCGTCGATGCGCGAACTTCTGCAAGCCGGGCCCATGCTCGTCGAGAACGGCCACGCGGTTTCCGGACTCGATGCGAATAAATCCAGCGTCCGCACGCTGATCCTCTGGGATGGCGGCAACTGCTGGTGGATCGGGCGCACCAATTCCTGCTCGCTCGCCCAACTCGCCGCCGCAGCTGCTTCTTCCCAACCCGCCGCATGGCCGGTCCGCCACGCCCTCAACTTCGACGGCGGTCGCTCGTCCGACTTGTGGGTTTCCGATAGAATCCCAGGCGGTCCGCTCACCCGCCGCGCGCCATGGAACAAACCCGTGCGCAACTTCCTGATTCTGACTCCCCGGTGAATTTGCTTTTCGATGGGGGTCCCCGCAGTCAATTTACTTCTGACAACGCCTTCCCCGACCACCATGTTCAAATCCACCATCCGCCTCATGCCGCGCCCACAGGAAGTGGCACGCATGACCACCGAAGAACTGCGCGAGTCATTTCTCGTACCTGTGATCCATCAACCCGGCACGTTGCACGGTCTATTCACTGATCTCGACCGCCTCGTCGTGATCGGCGCATGCCCCGGAAATTCCCCGCTGGAACTGCCGAATCACCGTGAAACCGGCCGCAGATCGTTTCTCGAAATGCGCGAACTCGGTGCCATCAACACCGGCGGCCCGGGAGCAGTGACCGTGGACGGCGAAACCTTTCCCGTCGCACCGCTCGGCTGCATCTACGTCGGCATGGGCGTAGAAAAAGTCGCATTCACCAGCACCGACCCTGAAAACCCGGCCAAATTTTTCATCCTGAGTTGCCCCGCGCATGCGGAATTTCCCACCACGGTCGCAACCATGGAAGAGGCGACAATCGTCGCACTCGGCGCACAGGCCACCGCCAACCAGCGCGTCATCCGCCAATACATCCATGAAAACGGCATCCAGAGCTGCCAACTGGTAATGGGCTACACCGAACTCATCGAAGGCAGCGTGTGGAACACCTTCCCGCCGCACACCCACAACCGCCGCAGCGAAATCTATCATTACTTCGACATGGAGGATCGCGTGCTCGCCCACTTCATGGGACATCCTGCCGCCACGCGCCACTTGTTCATCCACAACGGTGAAACCGTGCTTTCGCCACCATGGTCGATTCACTCCGGTTGCGGCCAGGGCAGCTACAAATTCATCTGGGGCATGGCCGGTGAAAACCAGCTCTTCACCGATATGGATGCCGTCAAACCCACAGACCTCCGCTAATATACCAACATACCACCATGAATCGCTTTACGAACAAAGTTGCAGTCGTCACCGGTGCCAGCCGCGGCATCGGCCAATCGATCCTGCTAGCCTGCGCCCGCGAGGGCGCCCACGCCGTCAATATCGACATCGGCGACCATGGCGAGACCGCGGAAAAAGTCGCCGCCCTCGGCGGGAAATTCACCGGCATCACCGCGGACTTCCGCACGATGACCCAAGCGGACGCCAAGGACATCGTCGCACAGATCATCGCCGCCACGGGTCGTGTGGACGTGCTGGTCAACAACGCGGGCATCATCAAACGCAACCCCGCCGTGGATTTCCCGGAAGAAGATTGGAACGCCGTCATCCAAATCAACCTAACCGCACCATTTTTCCTCTGTCAGGCCTTCGCCAAATGGTGGCTGACAGGCGGCCGCGAACAATCGCCGGAAGACGCCCGTCTCAAGATCGTCAACATCGCCTCCATGCTCTCGTTCCAAGGCGGCATCCTTGTGCCATCCTACACTGCGGCCAAGAGCGGCATCGCCGGCATCACCCGCGCACTCGCTTGCGAGTGGGCCAAGGAGCGCATCAACGTGAACGCCGTGGCTCCCGGATACATCGCCACTGAAAACACCCGCCCGATCCGCGAGGATGAAAAACGCAACCAAACGATCCTCGACCGGATCCCTGAAGGTCGCTGGGGCGCGCCCGACGACATCGCCGGAAGCTGCGTTTTCCTCTGCTCCAAAGATGCGGACTATCTCAACGGCACCATCATGAACGTGGATGGCGGTTGGTTGAGCCGCTGATTTTCTAGCCGCTCAATAGCCGTTGGCAATCTGTGAAACCAAGGCTTCTCCGGCCCGTTCGAGAGCCTCGGGAAGCGCGTTGTTGCGGGCCGTCTGGAGATTGGAGGAAACAAAGAGCTGGCTGGTGCCCACCGATGTCCCGGATGCAAGCACCTTGGTGGGGTTTCGCGCATCGCGCAGCGTCCAATCGATCGTCGCGGTGCTCGTGAGTTCTTCTGGCAAGAGGGTGTCCCGGCGGGTGCCGCGGATGGCCGTGTATTTGATGCTGGCCAGCTTTCCTTCGAGAATGGCATCCGCGCGATCTGCGGTGCTGATTTTGTATGTGCCGTCCTGGACGATGGCGTTAGCAACAGCAGAAGTGGCCAGTGCCTCGGCCCGCGGATGCAGGCTGGCGTTGGAAAACATCGGCACACTGATATTGTGGATCTGCGCGAGCGATGCCGGCTTCACGCCGCCGAGCTGATAGCCAGCACAGGAAACCAGACAACAAAAGGACAAGAGGGCGGCGGCGGTTTTCATAAAGGCATCCTCATTCGCCGAGTTCCTTGAGACGCGCCCTGGCGGCATCGTGCAGTTTCCCCGATCCGGAGCGCTTGACGATGTCACGGTAGTAAACCTTGGCGGATTCCGACTTGCCGGTTTTCATATAGAATTCCGCAACATCGAAGGACCGTTGCAAATCCGTCCCACTCAGGTTGGAGAGCATCCTCCGCGCATCGGCATTGCGGGCGTGCCCCGGATACTGGAGGAGATAATCACTGAAGGCCTCACGCGCACGATCGACATTGCCTTGGTTCTGATTTCCGCGCTCGGCATCCTCAATCATGGTCACGCCCACCAGATAGAGCGCCTCCGGAGCATCCGAGCTTTGCGGTTGGTCGGCCACAAGCTTGCGGTATGCGGCGATGGCTTCCTGCGGTTTCTTTTTCGATTGATAGAGACGGCCGATGGTGAGCTGGACCCTGGATGCGGTGGCGGATTTCGGCGCATGATCACGGACCTTGCCAAGCATTTCCACGGTCTTTTCGAGCGAGAGCTTGGTTTTCATCCCGAGGAAACTCGATTTCACGTCACCATCCGCAGCGGACTGTGCCATGGCCGCCTGCCGGTTGAGGGCTGTCGTGTAAAGCGAACTGCCGGGGAACTGCGAGAGGAACTTGTCATAGGCCTCGAATGCCTTCTGGATGTTCCCCTGTTGTTCGAGGATCTGAGCCTGACGATAGCGGGCCTGGGCGGCGGATGGCGCGAATGGATAACGCGTCGCCACCTCATCGTAAAGTTTCGCAGCGCGCTTGCTGTCACCGGAATCGTCCGCCTGTTTCCCCTTTTGATAGAGAGCCTCACCCTCCACCGTGGCACCGCCGGTATTTCCAGCAAGCATCGGCACATCGGAATCCGATCCACAGGATGCGATGAAAATCGAGGAAAGGGCGATACTGGCGCTGAAAATCAAACGTCGGGTCATGTGCGGGATCATAGGAAGTCATCGGGAATGGGGAAGCCCAAAATTGAGGAGCGCCAGAAATTCAGCTTCCCAACTCCGCCGCACGCCGAGTGGCAGCCCCCACAGCCTCAATCAATGCGGAGCGGAGGCCCTGGCGCTCCAGCACGGCCAACCCGGAAATGGTCGTACCACCCGGTGAGGTCACCATGTCCTTGAGCACCGCCGGATGCTCCCCGGTTTCCAACACCATTGTCGCGGCACCTAGCACGGTCTGGGCAGCCAAACGCAGTGCGTCCGCTCGCGGCAACCCGGCATTCACCCCGCCGTCGGCGAGGGCATCGATGATCAGATAGACGTATGCCGGGCCGCTGCCTGACAGGCCGGTGACGGCATCCATGAGCCGCTCCGGCACTTCCACGGCGATCCCCACGGTGCCCAGAAGCAGACGGGCGGTTTCCGCATCCTCTGTGGTATTGCGGGTCCCGAGGCAATAACCGGCAGCCCCCCGCCCGATGAGCGCCGGAGTGTTGGGCATGGCCCGGATGATCCTGAACTGCTCGGCCGCAGCGGCCTCCAGCGCGGGAACGGTGATGCCTGCGGCAATCGAGATCACCAGCACGGATTTCCCTTCACAAGCCTTGGAAATCTCGCGCATGGCGGAGCGGATGTCATGGGGTTTGGTGCAGAGCAACATCACATCACAATCCGCCAACGAGGAAACCGAGGACCCCGCCACGGCACCCGTGGTTTTGGAAAACTGATCCCGGGCGCCCTGCACCGGGTCCACGCCGACGACATCCTCCGCCCGCACAGCTCCCGCACGAATCGCACCCGCAACCAACGCCGTTCCCATTTTTCCGCAACCAATGACTCCAAGCTTCATGACCGGGAACTTAAACAAACCCGCCAGAGAATGCCAGAAGGATTTACTGGCAGCCACCACTTGCATGATTACCGATGCCAGATAGCATGTCGCAGATGTCCGGACGCCCCCACAATCCAGCGGTAACAACCGGCCGAATTCCCCCCGTCATGGAGCGGGCGGGACGGGTTATCAGCCGGGGTTTTCTGTTGGCAGTAGGAGTAATGCTCGCCTCATGCATCGACGGACGCGAGGAATACTGGCTCGATTCCCACGGTGGCGGCCGCGCGGAAATCCGTTACTCTATCCCGGAATCGGTGGCTCGGATGGAAGGCGGCGATGCCGGAATCCGCGAAATTGTCAGTAATTTCCTCAAGGAAACACCCGCCATCACCCAATCCCATTTTGAGGTCGTGACCGCAAACAAAGTCACCACCGTCACCCTCCACGCGCAATTCGATTCCGCCATGAAACTCGCGGATGTCGCGGATGGACCGTCCAGCCACAATCTGCCCGCCGCCGCACACCATCTACTCGGTGAAATCAAAACGAAAACCAATGGCCGGACGGTCGAACTGACACGCACAACCACCCCGGCCCAGGCGATCCCGGGGTCGGTCTGGATGCCTGCCGCCTCGTTTGAGGAAAAAACCCTCACCTACATCATCCACTTGCCGAATCCCTCAGAAGAATCGGATGCCACGCGCACCGAGGACGGCGGACGCACCTTGATTTGGGAAATCCCTCTGGCGGATACCCTGAAATCCCCTGCCGTTATCCATTTCAAGATGCAGATCCCGATTCCTTGGAAAATAATTCTCGCGGTGACCATCCCACTGGCGACTCTGCTCTGCATTTGGTCACTCCGCCGTAGAAACCTCCGACTGTTTCTTTCCCGCAACCCCTGATCCGCCGACTCCTTCGCTCGTGGACTTCCAACTCGTCAGCAACTACCAACCTGAGGGGGATCAGGCACAGGCGATCGCCAAGCTTTCCAAATCGCTGGATGCCGGCAACCGCCACCAGACGTTGCTCGGCGTCACCGGATCCGGCAAGACCTTCACCATGGCCAATCTAATCGCTCGCCACCGCAGGCCGACGCTGATCATGAGCCACAACAAGACGCTGGCCGCCCAACTCTATTCGGAATTCAAGAACTTCTTCCCGCACAATGCGGTGGAGTATTTCGTTTCCTACTTCGATTACTATCAGCCGGAAGCCTACATCCCGCGCAGCGATACCTATATCGAAAAGGACTCCTCCATCAACGACGAGATCGAACGCCTGCGATTGAGCACGATGGGCTCGCTCCTAACAAGAAATGACGTGATCGTGGTCGCTTCCGTTTCCTGCATCTACGGACTCGGCTCGCCGGAGGATTATGAAAACATGATGGTTCCCGTGTGGCAGGGCCAGAAACTCACTCGCGAGGAATTCCTCAACTCACTCGTCGGCATGCTTTTCGAACGCAACGACATCGCCTTCGGCCGCGGAAAATTCCGGGTGCGTGGCGATGTGGTGGAAGTCCATCCGGCCTATCTCGACGAGACGGCCATCCGTGTGGAGTTTTTCGATGACGAGGTGGAGCGCGTCAGCAGCATCCACACGCTCACCGGCGCGATGATCGACCGCTTGGAAAGCCACACGTTCTTTCCGGCCAAGCAGTTCGTGACGCCCGGCGACAAGATGAAAAAGGCCTCGATCGAAATCCGCAAGGAGGCGGACGAACGCGTGGCTTGGTTTGAAAAAGAAGGCAAACTCATCGAGGCCCAGCGGCTGCGGATGCGCACCGACTACGATCTCGAAATGATGGCCGAAATGGGATTCTGCCAGGGCATTGAGAACTACTCACGGCACCTCACCGGGCGCGAACCGGGCGCACAACCACACACCCTGCTGGATTTCTTCCCCAAGGATTTCCTGCTGATGATTGATGAAAGCCACGCCACGATCCCACAGATCGGCGGCATGTATGAGGGCGACAAGAGCCGCAAGACGGTGCTGGTCGATCACGGGTTCCGCCTGCCGAGCGCTCTGGACAACCGCCCGCTTCGCTTCGAGGAGTTCATGAAGATGACCGGCCAGCGGCTTTATGTTTCGGCCACGCCGGGACCCTTCGAAATCATCAACTCGCGCCCGGAAAACAAGTCCTACATCCCGGTGAAATCCCGCAAGGAGGGCGGTGCCCCGGATTTGAAAAAACTCCGCGTCAAGGCCAGCGGCAATGCCGAACCCGTCGACGACTTCGATCCCTCGAAACGCGGCACCCCACTCGTCGTCGAACAAATCATCCGTCCCACCGGATTGTTAGACCCGGTGATCACCCTGCGTCCGCTCAAGGGCCAGATCGATGAAACCATCGAGTTGTGCCGCCAGCGCGTCGAGCGCCACGAACGCGTGCTGGTCACCACCCTCACCAAGAAAACCGCCGAGGACCTCAGCGAATACCTGCAAGGCACCGGCCTCAAAGTCCGCTACATCCACGCCGATATCGATGCCGTGGAACGGGTGGAAATCCTGCGCCAATTGCGCGCGGCCACGGTGGATGTTTTGGTCGGCATCAATCTGCTGCGCGAAGGACTCGACCTGCCGGAAGTTTCATTGGTATGCATTCTGGACGCCGACAAGGAGGGCTTCCTGCGCAACCGAACCTCGCTTATCCAGACCGCCGGACGCGCGGCAAGACACATCACCGGCGAATGCGTGTTGTTCTGCGATGTGGTCACGGATTCCATCCAAGCGTTGTTAGACACCACCGACTACCGGCGCAACCGCCAACAGGAACACAACGAAGCCCACGGCATCACCCCGCAAAGCGTGGTCCGCGCACTGCAACAAAGCCTGCACACCCACGAGAAGGAACGCGAGCAGGCTGACATGCTCAACCGCTCGCTGGTCGCGGAGTCCGCGGAAACCTACGACAAACTCCGCGTCATCGCCGAAATGGAGGAAGAAATGCGCGAGGCCTCGTCACGCCTCGAATTCGAACGCGCCGCCCACCTCCGCGACCAGATCGCCGCCCTGAAAAACCCCTCCACCCACATGGCAAAACCCGTCAGCTATCCAAAAGGAAAACCCGGCCGCAAAAAAAAGACCCTGTAGCGGCGATCCCGACTCACTTGGTTCCGGTGATGCCAGAATTGAGGAGCGTCGACATGCTGTCGGCTGGCGGATCTGCGACATGTTGTCGCCCGTTTCAGCCAGCGGACAACATGTCCGCTGGCCGACAGCGTGCAGAATGCACGCTATCTTATCGCGACACCTCCCCGCTCCCCACAGGCAATTCCGTGTTCTTCATAGCCCAAGCGTCACATGAACCGATTGATCCTTCACTTCCACATTCTTCAATAACAACTTGGCCGTGGTTGTCTTGATGTCCTTCGCCTTGAGCTTGTAAACCGGCTTGGACTGAATAAATTCCATGGCTGACTTGGATGCGATTTGTGTGACTTCCTCAAGATATTCATCAGGGATGCCCTTGATCTCAAGCCGGTCGAATTGAGCCTTATCCAGGAAGAACTCCTGAGTGTCCGAATTGTAACGAAGTCCGGTCGTAATCACGCAGCCACCACTCAGTTTCTTTGGTTTTTTGTTGAGCCGGATATTCAGATTCGCATCCAATCCCACCTTGATCCGGTCACTTCCCTCAAGAAGCGTCACCCGGGGATTCGAGTAAATGATGTCTAAAATCAGCAGATACTTTTTGGACAAGGGAAATCGTTTGGCCAGCGACGCGTCGATTTGCTGCTGAGTAATGACAACCTCGTATCGCCTATCCTTTATATAGGGAAGGTGGAGACCACGCAAGCGCGTCCACCGACTTCACCGAGACCGAAGATCCCCCAGTCCTCGTGTTCGCCTTTGGTAGTGGAGATGTCCTTGGAGGTGATGCCGATCACGAGTTGATAGGCGGCATCCGTCTTATCACGGAGACAATCTAATAACCTATCCGCCCGATAACGGCTGCGCGGTACATACCATGCTTCCTTCGGCAGTGGTTTTTCCGCGAGGATTTCCACTTTCAGGCCGAAGGATTTCTCCAAACCCATCTTCACCACTTCCAACCGCTCCGCCTTGAGCGCGCCAAGCGGCTGGATGGCAATGGTGACCGCGGAATGAAGCGGGGATATTGTTAGGAATGCAACGGCCGCGAGGAGGTAGGTTTTCATCAAGAATCACCTGCTAGGCCAGAAGCATTGCGTTCAAATCAGCGACGGTCGCAGACCGCCGCTACAGTGGGACATCAGACCTTCATCAACTCCACTTCCTTGGCGGTGGCGTGCTCGTCGATTTTCTTGCTGTATTTGTTAGTGAGCGTCTGGACCTCCTCTTCGAAGTCTTTCTGACCATCTTCGGTGATGGTGTTGGCAGCCTTCATTTTCTTGGCCGAATCCATACCCTCCTTGCGGATGGCGCGGAGGCGGACCTTGGCTTCTTCGGCAAGTTGTTTGACGAGTTTGACCATTTCGCGGCGGCGTTCCTCGGAGAGTTCCGGGATGGGCACGCGCAACGAGCGCTCGGCAGCGGCAGGATTGAGACTGAGTTTGCTCTCGCGGATCGCACGCTCGATGTCCTTGGTGGTGGCGGGATCGAACGGTTGGACCATGAGCATCCGTGGCTCCGGAGAACTTATGACAGCGAGGCTCTTGAGCTTGCTCACACTGCCGTAGGCGTGCACGTGGACATCCAGGTTTTCGATCAGCGCGGGACTGGCCTTGCCGGTACGCACGCCGACAAATTCATGGTTGAGGTATTCGACACATTTGATCATCGATTCTTCGACTTCGAGGATGGCTTCGTCTGGGTCCATGGTGGTATTGAATTAAGATTTTAAATTTGAGATTTATTCACCGTGCACGAGTGTGCCGATCGGTTGGCCGCGGAGGGCGTGGGAGAGATTGCCGTGCGGGGCGAGATCAAAAATGATGATGGGGATGTGGTTGTCCATGCACAGGCTGAAGGCGGTGGCATCCATCACGTTGAGTCGCTGGGATAGGCACTCGTGGAAGGTGACGGTCTCGTAGCGTTTTGCATCCGGGTTTTTCCGAGGATCGGAGTCGTAAACGCCATCGACCTGAGTGGCTTTGAGGATGACCTCGGCACCCATTTCACTGGCGCGCAGGGCAGCGGTGGTGTCGGTGGAAAAAAACGGGTTACCGGTGCCGGCGGCGAAGATGACCACACGGCCTTCATCGAGTTGGCGCTCGGCCCTGCGGCGGATGAAGGTTTCCGCGACGTTTTTCATTTCGATGGCGGACTGGACGATGCAACTGACGCCGTGGTGTTCCAGCGCGCCTTCGAGCGCCAGGGCGTTCATCACTGTGGCCAGCATGCCGACGTAATCGGCGGTGGCGCGGTCCATCCCGCGGGCGGAGGCGCTGGCACCGCGCCAGAAATTTCCGCCGCCGACGACGATGCCAAGTTGCAGCCCGGAATCCACGGCTTCGCGGATCTCCAAGGCGATGCGGTCCACGATTTCCGGAGAAATATTGTCACGAGAGCCGGGTTCACGGAGGGCTTCTCCGCTGAGTTTGAGAATGGCACGTTTGAAGGGTCGGGGATCTTTGGGGCGTGGTGTCATGGATTTGAGTGGCTGGCTGATAAAACAGGATTTCCACCCGGCTTGGAAAGCCAAAATGTGATTTCAGTCCACCTTTGGGTTTTCTCCGACCGTAAACTTGCTACCCAGGTCACGCAGTCCGGCTTTTCCTTCCTCCGCGCCCTCAACCGTCATGGTGACGGCGAGCGGACGGGGCTGCGGCCGCTGGTATTCCTCCAGAGTCTTACGCAGGGCGACAATGGCGAGCTTGAGAATCTGGCGGGATGTCAGATCAATACCGGGAGGGATCGTCAATTGCGAGACATCCAGCTTCACCATCAATCCCTTGGGGGTCATTTCCGCGCTGATGCCGATGTTGCAGATCACCAGCAGATTGGTTTCCTGAACTTTGTAGTTCGGATTGTTAGTCGGAATCAAATGCGGGCTTCGGATGGCGTCCACCAGGACTTCCGGGAATGCTCCGGTCATGGCCATCGGGCGGGACATCACACAGGCCTGCAAAGCCTCTCCGGAGTCCGATATCACTTCATCCCCATCCGTGCCGTGGAGACTCAGGGGTTCGAAG
>CAIVKO010000198.1 GCA_903906515.1 Akkermansiaceae bacterium | reverse complement strand
TCGAATGGTGATTTTCATTGAACTCTCCTGGCGATACTTGTTCGGGTCAAGGTCTGGCTACCAATCCCATGTCGATGAGTTGCAGCATCAGGTCGGCGACCAATTCGCTGGTATAGGGACTGCCGCGCCACTCAAATCCCTTATTGCGCTCCAGCCAGGGATCGGCAATTGCCTCGGTGATGGCACCCTGATACGGGCCGTCCGTAACTTGCGTGTGGAAATTAAGCTGCATCACACGGTTCTTGAGCTGGTGGAACAGTGGATTGCCGGTTTTCTTGAACAAGCGGTCCAGACACTGGACCTTGCGATTATGGTAGCAATAGACGGAATACTGGTTGAAATGCTGCTGCTCGCTGTGCGCGCCCTGCGTAGGAGCCTTGACCCAGCTCAACTGCTTCGGGCACCAGTATAACAGGGCGAAATAGGCATTGGCCACCGCGTGGGCGAGACTTTCCTTATCCCCCGTTCGGTCGTGCTTGTCCAGCCAATACTCGACCACGTTATAGATGCTGTCCTGTTCGAAATCCTCGGGGGGGAGGTCCGGATGCTGCCCGGTGTACCAGAACCGTCCTTCAACTTGCTCTAGCAAAAACCGCTCCTGAGCCGCGCTGGCACGAAGGCAGCGCTCGTCGCCGGTGATCTTTGCGATGATCGGCAATCCTACCAGAATCCGGCCGCATACCACCGACTGAGACTTTTTGCCCGAATCAATTTCAACCACTTGCGGGAAGCCACCGTCTGGATTCTGCTGTGCCAGCACCCAATCAAGCGACTTCATCGCGGCCTTGCGCCAGTCCTGCCGGTCCAAGCCTTCCTTTTCCTTAACGCGTTGCCAGGTCACAAGAAGGTAACGGACCATCCACCCGTTGATGTCCACTTTGTAGCCGTTATGTCCCCAGTCCCAGCTCCAAAAACCAGGTGCCGTGGCTCCGCCATTCGGTCGGAAATAGTAACTCGTATGAAACATCCCGCCGGGTTGCTGCCCTTTGATGGCAAAGTCAATTTGCTCAAACGCGCGGTCCCTCCACAGGCTGTCCCCCGTGATTTCGTAGAGCCGGTATTCGTAATACGCGAGCATGGGATTATTGCCGACATAGATGAATGGGGTCCCCTTGTGATGCTCATAACCTATGCCCGGTACCCAACTCCCCATCTTCCGACGGCCCTCAAGGGCGAGGTCGAAAGCCTCCTGTGGTGTGCGCACCGTGAGTGAATCATCCACCCGGTAATCATTGACCTTCACCCAAGCCTGCATGATCCCCGTGATGGAATCGGCGAATTTGCCCGCATCGCTCAGGAACAACTGCAATGGTACCTCGTAATGTGTCCCGACAACCAGCTTGCCTCCACCCAAGCGGAATTGCGGGGCAATCCGGTGATTGGCAAATTGAAAACCGGTTTTCCCAGACCATGTGGTCGGGTTGAGGTAGTCGGAGTTGCTGTCGATGGCGAACAACAACACCAGCGACTGGTCCGGCCGGTATAGCAACGCGCCGGGCACACCGCAGTAGCGCATCGGCGCAATGGAAGCTTCCTCGCTGTTGCCGGCCCACGGGTAGCTCTGCACACGCCAGTCGTTCATGAATCCATCATGATACGCCAGGCACACTTCCCAATCGTCGAGGGCCTTGTCCACCGACCATTTCGGCGTAAAACTTGCCGCAGGCAGGTCATCACGCAAGGCCACGTCAACCGCCCATGACAACTTCACGCCAGCGACCTCCTGCTGGCCAGAGAACCGGGCTGTGCGCGGACCGCTTTTCTCTCCCTGCGACGCCGCGAGCCAGCGGACTTCTCCGCTGGTCACGTTGCGCAAGGCCAGCAAGCCGTTGGATGCCGATTGTTCCACCGGTTTGCCATGGAGCGAGATCGTTCCCAGC
>CAIVKO010000197.1 GCA_903906515.1 Akkermansiaceae bacterium | reverse complement strand
GAGCTGGAACTTTTGACAGCCGATCCTCGGCGAATCCCGCGCCCGTGTAGTCGACTTTGACAGCAGGCGAAGGAGGGGCGAAATCACCCCGCAGCGCATCGGCCGCAGGCAGGGTCACCCTCGGCTGCCAGGTCGAATGCTGGTAGTATTCCCTCGTATGGCCATCGGCTCGTTGGCTGTCGATCCGGTCATGCGGCAAGTGTTCATGCATGATCTGCGATTCGGTCGCATGAAGCGGAGCTTGCACCGCCAGCATCAGGAATCCAATAGATAGAACTTTCATGGTTTAACATTTTCCAATACCAAAACCCAGTCTTGCGGCGACGGGATATTTCTTATTTGCCTCCCGGGACCGCAGGCAGTTTCTCCAGCACCGGTTGCAGCGCCACCTTCCACTCCGCATAGCCCGCCTTGGTGGGGTGGGTGCCGTCGCGGAACAGGGTTTCGTTGATCTGGCCATCCGGCCCGAGGAAGCGATCATGCATCATCAGGCGTTGGGCCTGGGGAAAGTCCGCCAGCACCTCATCGACCAAGCGGTTGGCGGCGACGATCGTGGCATCCATGCCCGGCGTCTTGCAGGGCATGGTTTCACAGACGATGACCCGGGTGGCCGGCAGGCGCTCCTGGATGGCAGTGAGCAGCGCGCGCACGTTGGCGGCGACGGTGGCCGGTGATCCACCCTGCTTGACCTTGAACAGGTCGTTGACCCCGCCGTGGAAGACGATCACCGGCGGCTTCAGGCCGACCACAAACTCGTTGAAGCGCAGCAACATGCCCCGGGTGGTGTCGCCGGGGATGCCGTGATTGGCCGTCTTCAAGGTCGGGAAGTTGGCCTTTAGATCCCACTGGGCGGTGATGGAGTCACCGAGGAAGACCACCGCACCCTGCTCGGTTTCGCGGTTCTGGACGAAGCCGGGGATCCGTGGGGCCCAATAATGCTCAAAACTCTTGCGGTCGATCATCGGCCCGGCACCGGGGACCCCGGCATCGATCTTGGTCCAGATCGCCTGGCTGGCGACATCGAGGGGAATGATCGATTCCGCTGCCTGCAACGGAGGCAACAGCGCAAACAGGGACGCAATCAAAACGAGCTTTTTCAGGGTGGTTTTCATGGGATTCAAAGAGCGGGATCATACCATCTTCATCGCGATCTGCGGGAGTCACTTCGCAGGTTCGATCTTAATGTTATTAAAACAGTTCGGGTCGTAAGGAAATTATACAGATGGATAGAGGTAATCAGGGCACTTGCCGTTAAGGCACATTATCGGCTCATTTCCGGCAGCGTGGAATGGAACCGGTAAACACCGGCACCCACCGTATAAACGGCGGCACCGGCTTCCTCGCGCAGGAAGGTCACGCCTTTGACCTTGGCCACGGGCTTGCCCGCCTCAGTGACGCTGGCGGCATCCGCCGTCGGAACCGAGACGGTGGCGGTGGTGTTGGTCGGCACGGTGATTTGCCAGTCAAACGCCCCAGCGGAGCGTTTCCACTCGCTGGTTATCAGGCCGTAGGGCGAGCGATGGATGGCGCGGGCAAAGGTCAGGTCGCCCACCGGATGGGGTGTCATGATGATGTGTTTAAACCCTGGCTGGGCCGGGTCGGACTTGATGCCTGCGAGGTCTTCATACAGCCAGATGGTGAGATCTCCCACCAGCATGACGTGATTGCCGGAATTCATCGCGGGGTTGGCGGTGTCGCCGTTCCAGAGTTCCCAGATGGTGGTCGCGCCTTTCGACGCCATGTAGCCCCAGCTCGGGTAATCGGTGTTCGTGGCGAAGCGATACACCAAGTCGGGCCGGCCGCCTTCGGTGAGGACGCGGTTGATCCATTGGCCGCCGATCAGGCCGGTGCCAACGTGGCTGTGGGATTCACCTTCGATTTTTTTGACCAGGTGGGCAAACACCCGGGGCCGCTCCGCCGCCGGCACCAGATCAAAGGCCAGCGGCAAGACGCAGGAGGTCTGCGTGCCGTTGTCGTAATAGCCTTTTTCGGGGTTATAGAGCTGGGCGTTGAAGGCGGTTTTCAGGGTCTCGGCCAAGGTGGTGAAACGCTCGGCATCGGCCGGCTTTTCCAAGAGTTTCGCGTAGCCGGCCATCAGTTTGAGGCAGTGGTAGAGATAACTGGTGGCGAGGATCGCCTTCGAGGTGATGCGCGCCGGGTCTTTCGAATGGATCGCCTTGGGGTTTTCCGGCGGCATGCACCAGTCGCCGTATTTGTCGCTGGAGGTGATGCCGTCTTTGACCGAGCGGCTCATCAGGTCCACCCACTTGACCATGGCCGGGTAAATCCGCGCGAGGGTGGCGGTGTCGCCATACTGGGAGAGCAGGTTACTGGGAACGATCACCACGCTGCTGGGCCAGGTGACGTTGTCGGAGTAGAACGGCCAATACGCCGGGCAGACGTCGGAGATGCTGCCGTTGGTGCGTTGGGAGTCGGCGATGTCCTGGCTCCACTTGGCGTAGAACGCGCCGTTATCGAACAGGTAAGTCTCGCCCTTGGACTCGGCCGAGCGGTCGCCAAGCCATGCCTGGCGCTCGTCGCGCTGCGGGCAATCGGTCGGGACGCTGCGGTAGTTGCCCCGCGTGCCCCAGACAATGTTGCGGTAAATCTGGTTAATGGTCGGCTGCGAGCAGGTGAATTCACCGGCGGTCGCTAGATCGTCGTTGACCACCCGGCCCTCCAGTGCGGCCAGCGTCGGCCGCCCGGGGAAGCCGGTGACTTCGACATAACGGAAGCCGTGGTAGGTGAAGCGCGGCTCGTAGGTTTCGGTGCCGCGACCGGAGAGCGTGTAGGTGTCGGTGACCTTGGCACCGCGAATGTTGGCGAGGTAAAGCGTGCCGTCGGGGTTGAGGATTTCGGCGTGGCGTAAGATCACCTGGGTGCCCGCCGGGCCGCTGACCTGAAGTCGGCACCAGCCGACCATGTTCTGGCCCAGATCATAGATGAACACCCCCGGCTTCGGCTCGGTGACGGCGAGGGGCTTGAGTGTGGCGGTGACGCGAATCGGCGCTATCATCGGCGCGACCAGCTTGCCGGCGGGCGCGGCGACGACTTGGGCCGGGACCCAAGCGGTGTCGGCAAACCCGGCGTTTGCCCAGCCCGGTTGCTCTTTGCGGGCGTCGTAGTCTTCGCCGTCGTATTCGTTGTTAGCGGCGATCGGGCCGGCGGTGGTCACTTTCCACGAGGCGTCGCTGACCACCATGTCGCGGCTGCCATCGGCGTAGTCGACCTCCAGTTGCAGCTTGAGTTTCGGAAATCCGTAGCTGGTGGTGGGCGCGGGATCCGAAGTGCGCGGGGCGTAGAAACGGCCATTACCGAGCCATATCCCGAGCGCATTCGGGCCGCGCTGGAGCTGCGCGGTCACATCATGGGTCACATAAATCACGCGTTTCGAATAATCGCTCAGCGCAGGCGAGAGCACCTGGTCGCTCACCTTGCGGCCGTTGAGGTAAAGCTCCGACAGGCCGAGGCCGCTGACATAGGCGGTGGCGCGCGCGACCGGTTTCGACACCACAAAGTCTTTGCGCAACATCCGGGCGGCGAGGCGGCGGGTATTGTCGGGCACCGACTTCACCCCCGGTGCGGCCGACGCGACCACCTCGTCCTTGCCGATCCACTGGCAGCGCCAGTCGTCGGGTTGTAGCAA
The DNA here is from genome assembly GCA_903906515.1 of Akkermansiaceae bacterium. Taxonomy (GTDB): domain Bacteria; phylum Verrucomicrobiota; class Verrucomicrobiia; order Verrucomicrobiales; family Akkermansiaceae; genus Luteolibacter. The sequence goes on along the minus strand of CAIVKO010000197.1, from coordinate 20,424 downwards.
ACCGATGCTCCAGACTGCGCGCTGGCTCCAGCCGGATACCTTGCCGGACTGGTCCCAGACGCGGACCTTCCACACACACGTCTGGCGCGAAGTCAGCGGCTTGCCGGCATAGCGCACGTGGATCGACTGGGCGGATACTACTTTGCCGGAGGCCCACAAATCGGCGGCACCCGGGGTGAGCTTGGCTTCGCTGCTGGCGACAAGAATCTCGTAGGCGGACTGGCCGGCGCCGCGTTCCTCGGAGGCAAGCTGCCAGCTCAAGCGAGGCTGGGTGACGTCGATGCCGAGGGGATCGGCGAGCTGTTCGCAACGCAGATGGGTGACCTCGGTGGCGGCCGAGAGGGTGGCGGCGGGCAGGCTGGCAAACAGGAGAACGGCGGCGGCGAAGGCGTCGAGCCGGCGGCGGCGGGCAGACAGGGGATTGGTCATCGGGATCGGGGTACGCAGAGATGCGGAAGTCGGCAGGGTGGGACGAGGGGGAATCGGCCAAAATCTAAAACGTCGCCCATGGGGGGGGGGGGAGGAAGACGTTAGGTTTTGCCTAAAGTTGGGGCGGAGGCGCGGGGCGGTCCACCGAATTGGCATGGGATAACTACCGGTTGCATGCAAAAACTGCCGGCCGCGCCGAGGCTCATTCGCCTCGGCGCTGACGGACTCGACGAGCGTGGGATCAGGAATAGATCCAGGGCCGGTTTTCATGTTTTCGACTCGTTGTTTTTGATTATGTACCGCTGTAACGCCCTCTTCGGCCGACCTCATGTCGCTAATTACGAACTAGGACAAGGAGGGTGTAATTTGCCGGCATTCGTCGATGGTTACTTTTTATCAGTGATGAATCCGGCGTTAACAACATCCGCCCAGTCTGGTTTTTTATCGCCGCCAACAGTTACAATGACTTTCAGTTCTTTGAATCGGGGGTCGAGTTCGACGTCAAAGTGCCAAGTCCATGCCGTGTCTTTGGACAGCTCGGGGGATTGTTTGAGGAGAATTGGTTTTTCACCCATTTCCTTCACATCGCCGTAAACTTCGAATTGCAGCGTTGGTTTTCTGTTCCGAGCCGCGTCATCAACGCCAACTGTGGCGACGAATCTTTTTGAACCTGTCGGGATGGCGCAGGTGAGTGCTGCCGGGGCCTGTAATCCAAGTCCGTTTTCATAAACCTTACCGTCTAACTGCAACCGACCGCCTCTGGGTGTCTTATTAATATAAACTTTGGGATTAGTATTTTTACCGGGGGCGGAAATCAGGTCATTCAGATTCTTTTCCGGTAGTGGCGGAATTGGTGGAACCACAATTTTCGCCAATGGCGTCACTTCAAGGGTAGTCGCCGGAGCTGCCAGGGAATTACAACCCAGTGCCTCCACTTTGAATTTAATCGGCTTTTCACGGGAGAACGATTGTTCAACGAAGGAGGTCTCGGTGGTAATAATCGTCGAGCCATCCTCGCGGCAGATGCGATACGAGTTGGCTGCATTTCCATCCCAGCTAAGGGTGATTTTTGTGTATTCGACCTTGGCTTTGAGATTGGTTACCGAGGGATGAAGGGTGCTCGCAATCGGCTCGGCCGCAAATTTGACTTCCCATTTCACGATGCGCCCCGCCGGGCTTTGGATGCCGGCACGGATTTCGACTCCGTTTTGTTTCAGGGTTGTTTTAACACCGGCTTTAACATCCGCATCGGAAACTGAAACCACCAAGGCCCGCCACGATTTCTGGCCTTCTGGAACGATGATGCGGAGCTCATATGGGTCGTTGGCGACGAGGGTGCTTTCGGCCGAGAGGGTGGATTTTGCGCTGTCCCACTTCTCGTTGGTAACATCTATCATTCCCTGCGAGACATGGCGTGAAGTGCTGAGTAATTGCGGAACCTCTGCGACTGGGCGAATCGCCAGGGCACGGCAGGATAAACCAGGCAGGGATACGGTGATTTTCTTATCGAATATAGGCAGGAACTTGTTGGCCCAGAAATCAAACGCTACATACTGCTTGGCAGGCGGAAGTCCGAGGGCTTCTGCATCGTAGGAAATAGTATCGCCCTTGTTTCCATCCCAATTGTAAAAGGCGAGCACATCGCGCCGAACGGCTTGGCGCTGATCGGTTAAGAGCCATACTTTGGAGACCGCATTCTCAAACACGTCCACGGGGCGGACAGTGCAGCCGTGATAAGGGATGCAGTGACGAATAATATCGAGGCGTTCCTGCGGGAGATCGGGAATCCAGTCGCTAACATAAAACAATTGGCCGGAGATGGCCGACCAGGTGGCATTCATGCGCGCCTTGTTGAGAGGGAATTTGGCCCGCACATAGACGCAGTCGGGGTCATTCCACCAAATCCGACCATTGAGGAACCAGAGTCGCGAACCATGGGGCGCGCCAATATCGCCCGAGGTGTCGGGGCCGACCCTCATCGCGTCCAGCAATCCAAACGAACCCCCGAAGGAGCGCATGTTTTGCGGCACACAACAGCCGAGCAAGAACACATCGGGGCCGGCGATTTCACGCACCAATTTTGCGCCGTCGCGCATCACTTCGATATTCGTTTTGTCGGGGTTGGCAAAGACCGCATCCCCCATGTTGTCTTCCTTATAGCCATCGTTGACGTAGATTTGTTTGGTGGCGGAACCCGTCCAAAACCCATCCATTTTAAAAAATGTATAACCCCAGTCTTTGGCAATACTGCGGACGATCCCCTTGAGGTGCTCACGGGCACCGGGGTGGGTCATGTCGAGACAGGTGCCGCCCCAACTCGTGTCGTAGGGTTTACCATCGGTGGTTTTAGCAAACCAGTCCTGGTGATCCTTGAAAAACGGGTCGTTATACGTGCCCGCGAAGGGCATGAACCAAATGCCGGCAGTAAATCCTGATTTTTTGATATTGTCCGCAGTCGCCTTCATCCCGCTTGGATAAGGCCCGTTCTTTTTGTGGGTTGTGAAGTTTTTCTTGGGCCCATTGAGTTTGGCGCCGTCCTGCCATTCATCATCAATTTGGATGAAATGAAAACCGTAGGGTTTAAGTTCTTTTTCAGCGACGGTCACCAACTCGGGAAGGTGTTTTTCGTCACAGGCCTGAAAATATTTATCCATATACCAAGTGCATATCCCTGCCTGTTGTGGCGGCAGTTTAATCGAGTAAACCTTGGCGATTGCATCGGCATAGGCTTCAAGCCCGAGGCGTGCGTCATTGAAATAGCCAATAGCAAAGGTTTCCGCAGCGGCAGATTCATTGGGTTTGATCCGGAGGCGTCCGTAATCAATCCGTGCTTTTACCTGCACTTTTTTTGCCTCGACCGGGGTAAATACAACGCCGCTACCGCGATCGTGCGTCAGCCAACCGCTGACTACTCCTGCGCGGGTTTCGGGAACTGCCAGCGCCAAAAATGCGTAGCTCCCGGGGTTGTCCTTTGGACGTTGGAGACCGCCGGTTCCTAACACTTTTATTTCGTCAGCACTTTTCCCCAAGTCCACCGTGGCTGAAATGGTAGGGACTTTATTAAGAACCACCGTTTCCTGGGTTGCATTGTGTAAGGTCGAGCGGAACGTGACGAACGGGATGCCGGGGTAAAGGGCAATGAGTTCGCTGTTGCCGTTGGGGTAGGCCACTTGAATGCTTTTCCCGCGACCAAAGTTTTTGTCCGTTATATCATTAGTCACTGCCGCTCCGCCTTTGCCTGAAAGCTGTCCGGCGGATATAAACACCCTGCCGCCCGGCTTTTCCTTTATTGTAAAAGTGCCTGCGGTGGCATCCACGTCCACCGTGTAGCGCTCGTTTTCCAACGTGGCTGCCGGGGCGTGTCCCACCAAGACCAAGAGGGGGAGAATGAGAGCAATGGGTTTAAGCATGGTTGTTTTTCTAATTATAGTTTTACCGATTGTGATATTTATTTGGTGATGATTTGCACTGGGCCGAGGAGTCCCGATATCGGCGAGCCCCGGTATTTGGTGGGGACAGTGGAATAGTGGTTGGCCAGCGTGTTGCAGACGAGGACTTCGATGCGGTTCTCTCCGGGTTTGACGAATTCGCTGATGTCGAACGTCCATGGCGGCGAGACACGAACGCCCACGGGCTTTCCGTTGACTTTGAGTTCGGCGGAGGCGGTCAGGCTTCCGAGGTCGAGGGTGACGGATTTGCCTGCGGGGATAGAGACCGTTTTCCGGTACCATGCGCCGCCCGAGTAGCTTGCGAGGCCCTCATTTTTCGACCAGTCGCCGAGGGGAAAGCTGCCGGTCCCGCAGTCGAGTTTGATCGGGCCGAGCAGGGCGGCGCCTCCGTAGGATCCGCGCGCCTGCTCGATGCGGACGAGCACGGTGGCAGGTTTGTCCAGCGGTTGCGCCAGCTTGAATCCGCCCATGGCGGTCTTCTCCAGCGGCTTATCGCCGATGAGCACTTGGACGCTTCCCTGTGAGGGGACGGTGATTGCGCGCAGTCCGGGAGGAGAAACGAAGCGGTACCAGCCGACAGGAGATCGCTCATCCGGGCGGATATCGAACGGGAGGAGACCCTTGTCGGCAGCCCATTTTGAGGCGAGCGGGCTGAGCTTGAAGACCGGTTGCTCGCCCGCAGGATGGCGGATCGATTCGGGAGCGGGAGCGGTCGGCTCGGATGTCGAAACGACGAAATACGTGCGTCCCGGCTTGTCCTTGGCGAATTGCAGGACGAGCGGGTTGGCTCCGGCTTTGAGATGGACCGACTTGCCGCCGATCTCGGTTCCGTTGAGCCACGCCTTGACCGGCTTGATCTGGCCGGTGTGGATGTTCGCGGTCATGGCTTGCGGGGCGGTGACGGTCGTCCAGAAGAACGTGTCGGATTCCCCGGGGACGTAGGAATTCGCGGGGAGGTAGGCAGCCGCCTCTTTTTTCGTGCCGATCGCGAGGGTCTCGTCCCACACGTTTTCCTTGAGGCCATGGTATCCCTGAGAGCCGGGTTCGTTCTCGATGCCCCGGATCCATGAGAACTCGCAGGGGATGCCGCCTTTGGGTGGGGTGAGTGCAGTAGGATCCGGCATTTCCTGATATTTCAGAAAGCGGGGACCAAACAGCATGGTGACCATGCGCCATGGTTCCTTATCCCCTTCGCAATACCAGACTTGGCGGGCCTCCGCGCCGATCAACTCCCGGGTTGGCGGCCAGTGGAAGTCGCCGAACCGGTTGTCCGAGGTCGGCTGGAGTTCGAACTCCCAGTCGCCCTCGACATTCAAAACCTGCGGAGGATTTTCCTTGGGAGCGGTCCTGGCCATTTCCGGCGTGCCCTGACTGAACACGACAAGCTGGATCTCTTTATCCGCCAGCGGCAGCTTGAGCTTAGTGATCCCATCGGCTTGGGAAACGACCGGAAGCGGGCTGGTGCCCCCTGTCCACGGGTTCCACAGCTCCACCTTGCCGGTGGCTCGGAAGGTAACCACGGTATCTTTCGGCGCGTTGTAGATCGCGTAAAGGTCGCGCTGGCCGAGCTTGCGGTGCTGGATGTAGCCCGGGCCATCGTAGTCGCGGATCGGCAGGCCGGCGGTGACCGACTGCATGGCATCGGCGGCCGCGCCATGGGGAAACAGTTCCTTGACCATGGCATCGAGCGCCGGGTCTTCCCTGCCGGCATGATCGCTGGCGCGGGGCAATGCGCCGACCGCCAGGACGATGCCCCCTGCCCTTTTAAACTCCAGCGCTTTTTTGACCGTCGACTGCCGGATCGCTTCCATAGCAGGAAGGATCAGGACCTTATACGACTCGCCGGAGACTTGGAGTTCCTTGCCGACAATCTTCGCCCGGTCGAGCGACTGGAAATCCATAAAATCGAAATCGATCGACTTGGCGTAAAGCTTTTTGCCGAGGTCGAACGCTGTTGCGACCGCTCCATTTCCATCCATGCCGGCTTCCATCGGTGCGACGGGGTAAAGAATTGCGATATCGCAGGCATGGGTCCCTTGGGTGAGGATGTAGCTCAGCCGTTGCTTGCATTCCATGAACCCCTTCATGTGTCGCCAATACGGCATGCGGAACGTGTTGTCCGGCGGAGCCCATTCCCACCAACCGCCGTGCGTGGCGTAATACATTCCGTGAAATGAGAGCAAGTTGTAGCCCATGACGAAGTCGGCAAATGAGGCATCGACGACGCCCGCCGAGGTCGTCCCCCATCCGCTGCCGTAAAACCCCTCGAGCCAGACGCGCGGCCGCTGGTAGAGGTGAGCCATCGAACTTGCCACCTTGGCTTTGATCAGCTCCTTGCCGAGGCTCGGCTGGTCGGATCCGGGTCCCTGGTTCCAGCGCTGGGTCCGAAAATAGTCGCCGAACTCGACGACGTTCTTGCCCCGCCCGCCGTGGTCGCATCCCATCGTCATCCCGCGCTTCTGGTGCCAGTTGTAAACCGGCTTGAAAAATCCCTCCTCGGTCAGGGCGATCTTCACATCGCTGTAGTCGAGGCGGATTTTCGTTGTGCGCGGGCCGAGGTCGACGAAGAGCGCGGGAAGTTCGGGGACGATGTCATAGCCTTTCATTTTCTTAAACTCGGTGGCGAACCGATCATTCCAGAGGTTGCCATCGACCCCGAATTCCAGCTCATCGGAGAAGAAGAAGTTCAGCCCTTTTCCTCCCTCGCCAGGGAAGCGATCTTCGAACTGTCCGAAGAACTTGTCGGCGTAAACCTCGCCGGATTTCAAGTTCATCGGATCCATCGTGAACGGGCTCGCGTTTGCGACGACCGAAACGACGCGCTTTTTTCCGTTTGTCCCGGTGATCTCCCGTGTTGTCAATGCTCCCTCGGCCTTGCCATTGACCAGCTTCAGCACCGAGCCTGCCATATCCGGGTGTTGTTTGAGAATGTCATCCACGCCCCAGCCCTGGCCGATCCCGAGTGTGTAGTCGCTGAGGCTGATCGCAGCGCCCTGTTTTTTCGCCTCCTCCATGAACCAGCCGACGAGTTTCCACCATTCTTCCGAGAATAGGGGGGGATCGCTCGGCAGCGTCAGACCGTTTGAACGTCCACCGTCCTTATACCCGTGGGCATAGTTGATCTGGTAGCCGGAGATCCCGTAGCCATCCATCTGCCCGAGGATCCATCCCAGCCGATCCTTGGTGAGCGGGTCGCCAAGCCACCAGAAGAAGGGGACGACTCCGAACCCCGCAGGCGGCTTCTGGAACCCAGGCAGAATGTCGAGATCTGCCGACCGGTTTGCCTGGCCGACCGCCCATTCCGGTGCCGGGAGGCCGTTCGCCGGGTCGCTAAAAGCCAGGTCGGCAGCCGTTGCCAACCTCGCCGCCATGGCCGTAAACCCCAATAGCAATCCAACGGTCATAAGCCTCGGCATTTTCCTTCGGGTCAGGTGTCTTTTCTTGACTGAAGTTTTACATTGGCTCTGCATGATTTGCGTTCATTCGAATTTCCTCCAGCTATTGGCCCGACCCATGGTTCTTTTTGATTTCATTCTACTCTCCATAGACCTCGACCCTGCGCAGGGAGATCTGCGATTTCGGGCTTTTGATCATCAGCTTGATATAGCGTGCCGGGGCGCCTGGGACTTGGGCGCCAGCGACCAGCCGGGTCACGGGGATTTCATAATACGGTGCGACCGATGGGCATTTCCACGCCTCGGTCCAGGTCGTTCCATCCTGCGAGAGCGACATGGTCAACGCGGCCATCTTCCTGGCGGCTCCGTCCAAGGGTGAGATGTATACCCCTTTGACCATACGCCCCGCACCGAGGTCAATCGTGACGGCGGGATCTGCCTGTTGGTCTGTCGTGACCGCGCTTCCCTTGGTGACCGGAGGCAGACCTACCAGGCGGGCATATCCCTTCGGATCATCGCCCTTGCCTGAAGAGCTAGCCGTAACCAAGGCCTTATCCGAGATCAGCTTCCCATAAGTGCCATCGTCAAAGATCGAGCGGAGCGAGGGGCCGCTGACCATCTCCACGGAGGGGGCGTCGAGCGTCAGTTCGATGATCGTGTCGATCGGGTCATGGTTGCCTGCTGGTACGGTGAGGTCTAGGCCGCTCGCTGTCTGCTTGACGGTTACGGTTCCGCCCGTGAGAACGCTTGAGGCGACAACTTTCTGCGGCAGAGGCAGGAGACGCAGGGTATCGGTTCCCTTCCAATTAAAGACGTGAATATAGACGGAGTTTCCCTTTCGGGTGGCACCACCCCACAAGGCATTCTCGTAGGGTCCGCCGCGCGTTCCATAGATGGTTTTCCCGTATTTTCCCAGCCAGTCGCCCGCCTCCTTCAGGCGTTCGGCCTGGCGCGGCTCGATCTGTCCGGTGGGCATCGGGCCGACGTTCATGAGCAGGTTGCCGTCCCCGGTCGCGCAGCTCACGATCGCGCGGATCAGCTTGTCGAGAGTATACATCTCGCCGTTTGGCTTGTATCCCCACTGATGCCCGACAAAACACATACAGGATTCCCACGGACGGGTGGTCTGCATTTTCCCGATCTGCTGCTCCGGGGTGTCCATGTCGCCGATATACGCTTTTGGCTGCTGGTTGTACCTGCCAAGGATGGCCAGGCGGTTGTTGACGATGATTTGGGGCGCAAGCTTTTTGATGAGCTGCCAGGTCGAGTCAATCTTCCAGAAATCCTTGAGGTCGCCCTTGCCGTAGCTGTCGAACCAGATGACGTCGATTTTCCCGTAGTTCGAAAGCAGCTCGGTGAGCTGGCCGTTCATGTAATCGATATACTTTTTATTATCTCCAATCCCATAGTCCGGATGGTGCCAATCGCGGGGTGAGTAGTAGAGTCCGACCTTCATCCCGGCAGCATGGCAGGCATCGGTGAACTCCTTGACGATGTCGCGTTTGAACGGCGTGTTGGTGATTTTATAGTCGGTCCCCTTTGTATCCCACAGACAGAACCCATCATGGTGCTTGGCCGTCAGGACCATGTATTTCATTCCGGCAGCCTTCGCGATCTCCACCCACTTTTTGGCGTCAAATTCGCTCGGGTTGAATTGTTTATAGAGATTGTCATAGACGGGATCTTCGACATAGCCGGCCGGATCCTTCGTAACGTCGAGCGGCTTGGATCCTTTGCGGGCCCAGCTCAGCTCGACGCCTGGGATGCTGGCCACCCCAAAGTGAAGGAACATGCCGTAGCGGGCATCGATCCACCAAGCCATGCGCACTTGGTCGTCCGGGCTCAATGAGGCATAGGGCGGCACGCCGACAGCGTTCGCCGCAGGAGCTGGTGATCGCTCTGAAGCGTAGCCGGCCGTAGCAGCCAAACAGGCGGCTGCAAGGGTGAATATCATTCGACGGATCAGGGTGGTTTTCATTTATATATTAAATATTATGGATTCGTGACTATTCTGGTCGTTTTACCTGTGTTTTGTGGAATACTGGAATGCCAATTTATAGGCTTCAGACTCATTTCAAACTATTCACCACCGCATTCGTGCTCGCCAGGACCTGCACCGGTCCGAGCAAGCCGGCTTCGAGCAGTGGCGAATCCTTGGTGAAATAATTCCACGAACAGAAGCCCACGCGGTTACCTGGACGCGGTTGGTTTTTCATCATCCAATCGGGGAACTCCACCAACATGCTTCCCACCGGTAACGGTTTGCCGGCTTTATCTTTAAAATGAGGCTGTTTTATTGGCTCGGTAAAGGTGCTGTCCGCCGGTTCCTGTTCGTCGCCGATCAGGCGGTTGGCCCAGGTGTTGGTCACTTCGATTTCCACCCGGTTAGCACCCGCCTTAAGTGCCTTGCTGATATCAACCCAGAACGGCGCTTTCCACGCTACGCCGCAGTCGATTCCATTCACCCGCACCCGGGCCAATTCCTTGACCACACCCAGGTCCAAGCGGACGACCCGCTTCGTCGCCGCCCAATCGGCGGTGAGGTTGACCGTCTTTATATAAACGGCGGTGCCGGAATAATACTTAATAGCGGGCGTCGCCGACTGGGCCCATGAGGTCAGTGTCGGCAAGGTGACTGTTTGATCCGCGGACATTTTACCGACCTTTTTATAGGTCACTTCCCACGGTCCGTCCACGATGAGCGGCGCAGGGCCGGGGGCGGGTGGCACCACGGGCGCAGAGGCGGTGGCTTGGGTGGCTTGACGCAGAATAATAAAGACCGAGTCGGCCGATTCCAGGTCCAGATCAACCTCGGTGCGACCGTCCTTTACGCGCCAAGCGGGAGCCGGGCGGGTCGTTTGACGCATTGAATCCCACAGTTCGGGCACCTTACCCATGACGCGCAACGACACGGTGCCGCGCTGGGGTTCAACGGTGTGGTTTTGGATAAAATAAATATCGGCATCGCCATCGCGGCGATGCATCGAACGCACTTTGATGTCTGCCGTGAGCGTTTTTAAGGTGGGACCGATTTTGAGGGCGGCCAGCGCCTGAGCCGGAGTATCAAATACGTTGCCCTTCCCGATCAGCGCGGTGAAGCCTTGGCCGATCGCGGCGACCGCTGCATCGGCTTGCGGATAATCCTGCAAACTCGGCGAACGCTCCGGGCGCGGACCGGCCAGCACCGCGCCGGCTTCGACGAGGGCTTTGAGTTTACTTGCCGTGACCGGGTGCATCAGCGGGGATTTGGGTAATAATAAAAACGCGTAGGTCCGCCCGCTGGGTAAGACAATGCGTCCATCTTTGACACTCGCGCCGGCCACCAGGTCGGCCGCTGAGATCGTATCGGCACGGTTTTCGCTGGTGCCGCCGCCTTCGCCGAGGGCGAGATAATCCGACACCGCTTCGCCGCGCTGAAGCAGGGCTTGCGAGCGGCCCACATAGGCTACCCATGCCTTGCCCGGTTCATACCAGGTCTGGTTGCGGCTAAAATGGGTGCCCCACCAGCCCATTCCCATGCCGGGTTTAAGGTGATCGCCGAAGGGTTGATGCACCCAGTGATGGAGGAAAAGTTGGTTCACTCCACTGGTCCAGGTGCCGTCCCCGGCCACCTTGAGCTTAGCTGGAGTTTCACTCCAATTCGAGGTCATGGGCTTACTGGTAAACGCCTCCGCCCCGATAATATTCAGGCCGGCAGCTTGGGCCGGACCGACAATATGCCGTCCAATACCACCACCACCCGGGGTCCAAAACTCCCCCATGGGCATGTCCGGAACCGCGGCCGCTTCGATCGTATTAAAAGGTCCGCCATAAGGCTCCAGGTACATCTGCACACCCAGGGCGTTCATCATGGCTTTGCCCTGACGGAAATTGTTTTGAATAAACAAGTCCGAAACCGTGGTTTTGAAATCCCAAGCAAAGCGTTGCGACAGGGCGGCATCGCCGATCACCACTTTATTCAAAGTCGGCAGCCAAGTTAATGGATCGTAGCCTCGGCGTTTAATAAACTCGGCGCGAAAACCTTCGGTCCAATTTAATTTCCCCGCTTCATAGCTATCGAGGGTGAGGTGTTTTAAAACTGTGCCGAGGCGGGGCCCGAGGTGCTCTTTTAGGGGCTTTAAGACCTGTTCAAAATGAAAGCGGGAATATTCAGCGCTGAGTTTATCGCATTCGAGGGAGGAACTAAGCTCTTCCGGGACGGGATGCCCGCCCTTGCCGGTGCTGGTATAACCAAAACGATAGACCACCCAGTCGCCTGCAGGTGCCGTCCATTTGAAGGAACCATCCGCGGACAGGTTGGCACTGACATCGAGCACTGCGCCGTTTGCTACCACTGCGTCTTTTCCTGTTTTGGGGACCGCTACGACGCCGATATCACGGTAAAACGCCAAGTTTGCTTTGGGCTGGGCCAAATTACCCGTAAAGGCCGCGCCGCCTTTGACCGAGGTGGTGCTCCACACGACGACCTTCATCGACTTTTCCGGGGTAATCCACGGGCCGCCGGTGCCGGAATAACCGGGGGCATTGTGCATCCCCAAATTGAGCCCCAAGCGGTCGGCTTCTTTGGCGGCATGTTCGACCAGCGCCCACCAAGCCGGTCCGCGGAACTCGTTTTCCGGCCAGGGGGTGTTTCTAAACGGTTGGGCGTAACCCTGCACGCTCGAGGTGAGATTAAAAATCGTGGCGCCACCGATGCCGGCCGCCTGCATGGATTCGAGATCCTTGGTGATGCCTTCTTTAGTGATGCTGCGCCCCATCCAGTGCCACCAGACCATCGGCTTGGCGGCGGGCGGAGGATTTTTAAAATCTTGATCGATGCTGGTCGCCGGCTGGGCGGAGAGCGGCAGGCAGACCAGCAGCGCAAGCAGGCTGATTGTTATCCGATTGAAGAGTTTTTTATTCATTTAATTTGAGAAAACGTTGGGGGGGTGATGCTTTGCCGAAACCGGTGCCACCGGCGGTTAATTAGTTTACTCATAGGAGATTTTCACGTTCAGCTGACTCAGGGCGGAAAGCTCCGCCCCATTCCATTGCGGAATTATTTTTGTTTCTCGGCTTTCACCGCATCAAGGGTTACGGCGGCGCTATCATACGGGCGGGAGAAGACGAGCGGCACGCCGGACTTCATCCAGGCCTCCCCGGATTGGATCTTCGGGGCCGCAGGATCCAGGCGCGGGCGGTCGTCGCCAGGGGGGAGGTTGATTTCAGCGACTTGGTAGGAACGCTTCGGATCCAGACCGGAAACCGGACTGGCTAGGGTGAGAGACTCCTTGATCTCTCCGGTTTGGTAGGCGAGAACGAGCGCGCGGCTCAGGTCCGCAGAGACGTAATTGAGCGACGGCGTGGTGGATTTCGATGGGTTGGCATGGCGGTATTGGTCTCCCAGTTGGACGATCGGGCGAATGCCTTTGTAGGCGGCGATTCCAACCTTCGCCGCCGCGAGGTAGTCGGGCTTGGCTTTTCGCGGATCAATCTCCATGCCAAGCTGGCCCATCATGGCAACATCGAACCGATATTTTGGGGCGAATTTTATGCCTCCCGCGTGGGTGACATGGCAAGTGGCTGCGAGCGCCGGCAAGACCGTGGTGTAGTTCCAGATCGCGCCGAGTCGGTACCACGGGTTGGTATTGTCGCTGGGCCAGAACGTGTGGCTGTACCTCATCACCCCGAGGTCGGAGCGGCCGCCTCCCGCCCCGCAGGCTTGAAAGTCGATATTCGGATAGGCCGCTACCAGTTTGGCCAGCACGGAATAGAGGCCGGCCAGGTAGCGGTTGAGCATGTCTCCCTGCCGGTCCGCCCCGAGGAAGGGCGAGTAGGGGTTATTGATGCTGCTGTTGCAATCCCACTTCACAAAACGGATGCCCGGGCAGGCTTTTAGCACGTCGTCCACCACACGAAACATAAACTCCTGCACCTCCGGGTTGGCAACGTCGAGCACGGCCTGGTTGCGCTGGAGGCTCAGCTCGCGCCCCGGCACGCGCATGACCCATTCGGGATGGCTTTTCATCAGCGCGCTGTTCGGGTTGATCATCTCCGGCTCAAACCAGATGCCGAATGCGATATTTTTATTTTGTCCGGCTTGAACGACCGGCTGGAGCCCATTGGGGAAGCGGCTTTTATTGAGCTGCCAATCGCCGAGGCCTGCGCGATCGTTGGTCCGAGCGGAGTCCCCATTGCCAAACCATCCATCGTCCATCACGTAGAGCTCGATGCCGAGATCCGCGCTGAGGTTCATCATTTTGATGACGGCGGGCTCGGAAACATTCATCTGGCATCCTTCCCACGAGTTGTTGTCCACCAGGCGCAGGCGGCTGCCGTCCCGCATCCCATAGCGGCGCATCCACCGGTGGAAATCGCGGCTGGCCGGGCCTTTGCCCGCCGTGCTAAAGCTAAAGAGGCACGTCGGCGAAACCAGCGATTGCCCAGGCTCAACCGTCGGCTGGCCGGGCTGGTTCACGCCGATCGAAGCTTCCAGGTTTTGCTGCGCATTGATATCGAAGGCGATCTTTGTGCTGCCGGACCAGACGAGGGCGGCGATCATGCAGGGGGTCTTATTTTCGTCGGGAGCACTGCCGAACCCGAGCACGAACTGGTGAGCAGGACCTTGGGTGTGGCGGTTGCCGCCGTGGCCTTCCAGCAACTTGGAGGTGAGCTTCTCCACATTCGGCCATCTGAGCTCTTTCCCTTCCTTGTTGTCATACCATTCGAGAAACAATCCGTCCTTGGCGGTGCCCGGCCAATACCCGGAATCCAGCCGCTGGATTTTCACCGGCTGGCTCGTGCCATTTTTCACCGAGATCCATTGCTCGATCATATTCTCCGCAGCGTACGCGCGAAGGTGGAGCTCCACCCGGATCGGCCGAACGCGGTCGCGCAGAACAAAGGTCAGATGCTCAATGCCATTGGCTTCTTTGACGGAGGAATGGGAATCACAAAGCAGATCCAACGGGCGATCCCCATTCGCTTCGGCCAAGGCCAGCGGCCCTTGGATGCGAGGCCCGCCTCCCGAATCCGCGCTGCCGGGCTTCCCCTGGAACAGAGGGCCTCGGAGCGGGGCCGACCAGGAGCCGCTGCGCGCCGAAACTCCGAGCAGCTCGAGGGAGCTGTCCTTGTTCATGGTGAAATCGATCTGATAGTCGCGCGTCGTCAGCCCGATGATGGGGGTTCCGTTTTCGGTCGTCCGCCTTGCTGGGCTCGAGGCGGCGGACGGAGATTCCGCTCGCAGCGATGGGATGGCCATAAGCAATGAGGCGAGGATGGGAAGAAGATGGGATTTGCGCATGGTGTAGGATTATGGTGACTATTCTGGTCGCTTCATTCGGTTTTTCTGAGGGTCGGGTGGATATAAGTCGGCATGGCTTATATCCACGCGGTTAATTACTTCACGGGCGTCAGCCAGACGTGGCGGACACTTAGTCCCTTCCATCCCTTCGCCGCGCCCTTGAGTCCAAAACTGGCCAAGCCAGCTGGCAGCGTGATTTCGCCCAGCGTTACGGTCTGCCAGGTCAAACCGGGGCCGGTCACGGCAACGGTGGCGGGCGTCTCGGTTTTGGCCACCGTGAGCAACAGGCCGGTGGCCACCGGCGCGGCGATTTCGGCGGTGACAGTCCACTTCAAAGCGGCGGGGGCTTTGAGTTGATATTCCAGGCGCCACTTCGAGTTGGTCCAATCGGTCAGGTAGGCACCGGGACCGGAGTCACGCAGCTGGATGTTGCCATCCCAGTGGCCATGGGCGTCAGCATCCTGAGCGGTGAACGTCACCCGGCCATCGGCACCCGGGGTGACATACGGCTCCTGGGTGATAACCGCCGGTGCTTTGAAATCGAGGCGGACGACGGAGACATCCGCGTCAGGCGCAGCGCCCGGCAGGCGAACCACCAGACCCTCGGCGGTGAGTTCGCTCGTCACCGACACACCGCCGGCGAGCAGACGACCACCGACCGGGAGTTGCATAAGCGTGGGTAACAAAATCTTGCCATCGACAGGCCAGTCCCAGACCTGGGCGAACAACGTGGTCGCGCCGTCGGCGGCCCGTTTTTGGGTGACCCGGCCCCAGGGCAGGCGGCGCGGGAATGGACCGGCCTCGGTGGCGTGGATCGCCACGGAATTGACCGCCATCCAGCGGCCCACCGCTTCGAGCCGTTCAATGCTGGCGGCGGGGATTTCGCCCTCGGCGGTGGGCCCGACGTTGAGCAGGAAGTTGCCGCCCTTGCTGGAGATGTCCGAGAGGTTGCGCAGGATCTGGCGCACGCTCTTCCAGTTAACGTCGTTCTTCTTAAACCCCCAGGTGTCGTTCATGGTCATGCAGACCTCGAACAACTCGCCCGGATAACCGCGCGGCGGGATGTGCTGCTCGGGGGTTTTGGTGTCGCCGCCATACCCTTGACCGAGGCGATCGTTGGTGATGATGGCGGGGTGCGCAGCCAGCACGTCGCCAAAGGGTTTGGTGCGGGGACCCTTCATGTCGATCGGTGTGTCCCACCAAATAATGGCCGGGTCGTAACGCTCGATGATTTCCCGAACCTGGGGGAGGGCGACTTTTTGCAGGTAGGCGTCGTAGTCGCCGTTCTGGGCCGGATCCCAACTGCCCTTGCCGCCGGACTTGGCGCCGCCTTCGTTGACCCAATCCTGGGACTGCGAATAGTAGCAGCCGAACTTCAACCCTTCGGCGCGCACCGCCGTGGCCAGCGGGGCGATCAGGTCGCGCTTGGCGCCCGAGGCTTTGACCGCGTTCCAATCCGAGGCGGCCGAGTCGTAGAGGGCAAAACCGTCGTGGTGCTTGGCGGTGACCACCACGTATTTCATACCGGCGGTGTGCGCCAGACGGGCCCAGGCCTGCGGATCGTATTTCGCCGCCGTGAAGTTTTGGGCGAAGGCACGGTAATCGGCGACGGGGATTTTCCCGTTCTTCATGATCCATTCACCGATGCCGCCGACGGGTTTGCCCTGCCACTCGCCGGCCGGCACCGCGTAGACGCCCCAGTGGATAAACATGCCGAAGCGGGCCTCGCGAAACCATTGAGTGCGCTCGGCAGCGGCAGCAGACGAAGCCGTAGAGGGTTTAGCAGGCGTTACAGTTTCGGCGCGAGCACTCAGGCTGGTTGCCAACACGAGGCTGGTGAGGAGTAGTCTTTTCATGGGAATATTATGGGACAATCGAGATGGGTGTGGGTAATTTCATCTGCAGGTAACCGCTGTTTGTAGTTAGTAAGTGTCGGGCGGGGCGAGGCGCATCATCTCATACGCATTCCAACACGGATCTTATCGGGTGTGAGGAGGTTATTTTGCGGCGCTACCGGGGTGATTTGCGTCGTCTAGCATGCGCTTCAACCACCCGAACATCGCGCCTTAATTGTCGCCAAGGTTTTTTCTAATTCTCGCTGGACACGCGCCGGTCACCCGTTTCCATGGCCCGGCTGGAACGAGTCAAAGTTTCATGGCTGTCGTAGGGTTATACAGGCAGGTCTTCTCGTATTGGCTTTTGACCACGGCCGTAACGGACCAGGCGAGCGCTCCACAAAGGACGGCGAGTGAGGCGGCATTTTGACAACAGCAGGTGATCGTGATCATAGATGGGTTCTGGGTGAGTTTTGTTGGTTTAATGGATTTGTGTTTGGTGGAAAAAGTCAGGTTCGTTGTTTTTTCGGATTTTTGCCGTTTAGAGTGTTTCAAAATTCAAAAGACAGCAGTTTGTTAGAAAAAGGTTTTCTGGCGAGGCAGGAGAGAGGGCGGATAGCCCCCCCTGCGGCCGACCTCTATCTTAAGTATCACTTTGGAACTCCTGTGAGTTTGGACTGGAACGTGTAATTTCCCGATCCGACTTTATACACCGCGTAGGCGCCCTCCATGTGGAGAAACTTGATTGTCGCCGATTGCGCGACCGGTTTTCCGCTCTCAATCACCGACTTGGCATCTAACGTGGGCACGTAAATCGTCGCTGTCGTATTGCCGGGAACAACCACGTGGAGCGTCACATTCTGACCGTCATATTTCCACTCGCTGACGATGCGACCACGGATGGAATCGTAACGGGTATTCGCCCAAGTTAGACCCTCGCGGATCACTGGAGCGATTTTGATTTTTTGGTAGCCGGGGGCGTCGGGTTGAATCCCTCCCACCATGCCATATAAATATTCGCCGACCGCGCCGAACGAATAGTGGTTGAGCGAGTTCATGCCGCCTTTGGGGGTTTTCCCATCCCAGCCGACCCACTGTTCCCAAATCGTGGTGGCACCGACGGTGACCGGGTAAAGCCAGGACGGGGCGGTTTTGGTCAGCAGGGTTTTATAGGCCGCATCATCCTGTCCCGCTTCATGCAAGCCGGGCAGCAAGCGCGGCGTGCCGACAAAGCCGGTACGCGGATGGAACTTGAATTTCTGCATCTCCTCCGCAAAGCGCTCGCTCATAGCGGCTTTGCGCGACTCGGGGACCAATCCCATGGTAAACGCCAGGGCATAACCGCTCTGGCTGGAGTTTTTAATCCGTCCGTCCGCATCAATATAAGCGGCGGCGAAGGCGGTGCTGATTTTCTCGGCCTGACTGCGAAAGGCGGTGGCATCGGCAGTCTCGCCGATCGCAGCGGCCATCTCGGCCATCTGTTTAAAGTTAAACGCGGCGTAGGCGGTACCCATGACCTGCTTATCCACGCCTCCCTGATTGCTGAGCCAGTCCCCATTGCCGATTTTCCCGGTGAAGAGGCCGTCGGTGGTATTACGCGTTATATAATCCAGATACCGCTTCATCGCCGCATAATGATCGCGGATGACGCGGGTGTCACCGTAGGTCCGGTAGATTTCAAACGGGCAGATGATCCCGGCATCGGACCAGCCGACATTGGGGTTGTCGCCGGCGGCGCAGGTGCGCGGGGCATGGTCGGTAAAATAACCTTGGGGCATCTGCGCGTCTTCGCAGACGTCCACCAGCCATTTATTAAAAAATGCACCGACATCCATGTTGTAGACGGCCGTGCGCATAAAGAAGTTGGCGTCGCCGGTGTAGCCGCAGCGTTCGTTTCGCTGGGGACAATCCGTCGGCACGCCTTGGAAATTGCCTCGCTGTGACCAGAGGATGTTTTCCGCCAAGCGGTTAAGGAGCGGTTCGGAGCAGGTGAACTGGCCGACTTCGGGGCAATCGCTGTTGGCGATCACACCGGTCAGGCTGGCGAGGTTGGGCTTGGCGGTGAGGCCGCGCACCTCGACATATTGAAACCCATGATAGGTGAAACTCGGCTCGTGGGTTTCTACTTGGTCAGTGCGGAACGTATAGCGGTCCAACTGGATCTGGTGTTTGGAGACGACGAGGAGGTTGCCCAAAAACACCGTGCCGTCGAGGTTACGCATTTCGCCGTGTTGCAACTCCACGGTTTGACCGGGCTGGCCGCGGAAGCTGAAGCGGGTCCAGCCGACGATGTTTTGGTCGAAGGCGAAAACATACACGCCCGGTTTCACCTCGTTGACCGCGACCGGTTTGATTTCCCGGGTACGGCGGATCGGCTCGTTGCGCTGCCAGACCAATTGACCGACTTTGAGGTCGGCGGGGGCGGGTTGGGCCGGGGCCCAGGCGGCGTCATTATAGTCGGGACGATCCCAGCCCGGCAGCTCCTTGGTCGCGTCGTAGGTGGAGCCTTCATAGATGCCTGCGAAACGCAGCGGCCCGTCCAGCGTGCCGCGCCAGGTGGCGTCGGTCACCACCTGCTGGCGGGTGCCGTCGGCGCACTCGATTTCCAGCTGGGCCAAGAAGTAGGGCTCGGTGCCGTACATCGACATGAGCTTATACTTCCAATTCTGCCAGCCGCCGCAATACCACCCGTTGCCCAAGGTGGCGGCCAACACGTTTTGGCCTGCGCGCACCTGGGCGGTGACATCATAGGTCTGAACCTGGACGCGTTTACTATAAGTGGTCCATTCAGGGGCGAGCGGTTGATCGCCCACCCGCTGCCCATTGAGCCGCAATTCATAAAGACCCAGCGCGGTTGCATAAACGGTGGCGCGACGCACCGGACTTTCCACCGTGAAGGGCTTGCGCAGGTAACGCGGCGTGGGCCATTCAGGGGCGGCACCGAGAAACAACGTCTTGCCTCGTCTTACGTCGGTGACCAACGCTGGCTTTGGCTCTCCACCGAGTACGTAATTAATCGTGAGGGTCCGTTTCGCCTGGTTGTCGATCTCTTCGCTCAGGCCCAGCGTGCGCATGTCCATTCTGATCGATATGCGGTTATCAATATTTTGTTTCATCAACGCCGCGGTGACATCGATCGCCGGCGCACCGGCGGGGCCATTGACCAGGGCTTTGATAATCCGCAGTTCGGGCAGCGGGGTTGCCGGCTGATTGACCCCGATCCACTGCGCCTGCCAATCC
Organism: Akkermansiaceae bacterium; assembly: GCA_903906515.1. Lineage (GTDB taxonomy): Bacteria > Verrucomicrobiota > Verrucomicrobiia > Verrucomicrobiales > Akkermansiaceae > Luteolibacter. The sequence continues at coordinate 794 of CAIVKO010000197.1, read as the reverse complement.
GTCTGCTTGAGCAGCCCCATCGTCCACATGTTCGGCTGGCTCCATGTGCCGGGTTTACCGTCCTGGTCCCAGACGCGAACCTTCCAATGACATGCCGCGCCGGAGCTCAGCGGCTTGCCTGCATATTCAATCTGGTTCTGCTGGTCGGAGGCGATTTTGCCGCTGTCCCAGAGATCGCCCTGATCCTTGGCTAACAATTCCGGGCTGGAAGCGACCAGGATTTGATACGCGGTCTGGCGCGCCCCACGCTCGGTGGCGGTATTGATCCAGCTTAGACGCGGTTGAGCCACGTCCAAACCGAGCGGAGCGGTGCGGTATTCACAGCGCAAGTTTGATAGTTCGAACGGCCCGGCCACGGCCTGAGCCATTAGGGTCAAGGACAACAAACCTATAATAAATATTTTATTCATAACTTTATTCAGCATTTCCAACCTCCATTTGATATTCGCCCGGAGCCAAGGTCAGCTCCAGCCGATCCCCGCGATGCGTCAAGCCGCTGCAACCGGTCAGATTACCCTGGATTTTTTCCCCATGCCAGAGGACTTTGCCTCCAACCTTCAGCGTCGGTTGAGCCAGAGTGCCAACCGGCAGGCTGACGACGGCGGAGGTATTTGCGGGTACGATTGTTTTCAGGCTGAAAACTCCATCCTTCATTACCCAATCGACCGTTATATCCCCGTGCGGCGAAGGAACTACGCCCTTGGCGAATCCGAGCCCACAGATCGTCGGGCGGATCGCAAAGGTCGCAAAACCAGGGGTGAGCGGACGCACCCCCAGTATCCGGCTCGACATCT
>CAIVKO010000196.1 GCA_903906515.1 Akkermansiaceae bacterium | reverse complement strand
TCGAGCATCATGCTTCCGGCCTCGTATCCGCCTGATAGAAATATCCGGTTGCCCGGAACCGGGACCGGCGATGACACGGTGGCAATGCTGATTTTCCAATCCGGAGTTTCCCACAGTAGAGTGCCGTCGTCCGCCGCGATTCCCGCCACGCCGCGGTGGCCACAATAGACGTAGGTTTTGCGTCCTGCGATTTCCATCGGCGTGATGGAGACATGGGTCATCTTCCAATCCCTTGGGTTCGGGGTTTTCCACAGCACCTTGCCGGTGGCGAGATCCACGGCGATCATCAGGCTGCTACCTGAGGGGGCGAGTATCACACGGTCGCCATCGATTAACGGACATTGTCCCGCATACCACGCCGGCACGGTGGATCCGTATTCCCTAACAAGATCGATGCCCCATTGGAATTTGCCGGTCACCGCATCGAGGCAGCTCACATGGCACTTCGGTCCGAGGCTCACGACGAATGATTTCGTCACGGCGGGCACGGTGCGGGACATGCCGTGGTTGCGTTTGACGGAAAGCGGGTAGGAAAACCGCCAGATCTCATTGCCATCGGCCAACGAGAGGCAGCGGAGCGAGTCGGATTGCGCGGTGCGGTCGTAGTCCATCAGATAGACCCGTCCATCGATTACTGCGGCGCCGGCATAGCCTTCGCCTGCGTCCACCGACCAGACGGGCTTGGGTTCGCCGGCAGCCCAGGATTCGGCGAGGGTCGTCTTGTCAGGGGAAATTGCGTCATGATTGGCTCCGCGGAAGCATGGCCAGGCCCCGGGAAGATCGGACGCCTTTCCGCCGGAAACCTTGAGGGTGGATTTTTCCAGTGGCGAGGATCCGCCATTTTCACCCGCACCCTCGGCATTTGCGACCGGAACACGCAGGGTAATCCGTTTGTCAGGCAGGTTAGAACCCAGAACATAGGCCAACAATCCGGAAGAGCGGCGACCGGTGATCGCCTCTACGGGCAGGTGGGACCCCAGCACATAGGCCAATAACCCGGCCGCGACGAAGAGCATCGCGCTGGGTAGAAATCTGGAGAGAATGACGGAATCACACTTCATGGACCATGCTGTGGCTAATCTTCGTATATTTTGGGCGATGTCACGCCGCAAAATCTCGGGAAAACATCTCAAATTGGCTCAAAACGGGGTGTTATACCGCCTCCGATTAGGATAATGGATGGGAAAATCAGGATTTTAGCGAAACGCTGAGTCGCAAAGCTCGCAGAGGAAAGCGCTGAGGAAAGCGCTGAGGGCTAAAGCATTTTCAGAAATGTCGTAGCCACGGTGATTTAATCGTGGCGGCGGTTTAACCGCCAAGCCTTTCTTTTTTCATGTATTTGGCATGGCGGTTGAAAATCGCCGCCACATTTTGCGGCCACACAATTTCTTAAACTGCTCTAAAAGGCAGGGACCGTATTTGCCTGTCGGCCATGCGGGATGCGCTTCGCGGTTGGGCAGCGCCGCTAGTAGCGGCCAAGGCATTCCGAGCGGTCCGAGCGCATGTAGGGCGAATGATCTTGCGAATGAAAGATCTGTGAAGCCGCTCATTCTCCATGCATTCGCCTCCCCATGCTCTGGACCGCCCGGAGGTCGGGTCCCTGCCTTGGTGACCGCCCGGAGGTCGGATCCCTGCCTATCGCTCGTGGATCACACTCTGAATGGCAGGGACCGTCTCTCCGAGCGGTCCAGTGCATGGAGCGTGAATGAAGGGAGAATGCGTGGTTCGGTAGATCTTTTCATTCTCCGATCATTCGCTCCTCATGCGCTGGACCGCCCGGAGGGCGGGTCCCTGCCTTGGTGACCGCCCGGAGGGCGGGTCCCTGCCTTGCTGTTCACACGCATGATCAAAAAATCACCACAAAAAAAGCCTCCCGTCGCAACGGGAGGCTTTTTGAAATGTTTTGCTAGCCTTGCCGAAGAATCAGCGGCGGCGGCGAAGCAGTGCGAGAAGACCAAGGCCACCAAGAAGAGCGGCGGATGGCTCGGGGACGTAGGTGTAGGTGATGGTGACGCTACCAGTGGCGCCTGCTGGTGAAAATGAACCTGCAACACCAGATATCGCGTTTACATCAATACCCTGCAGACCGGCTGCATTAATAGTGTAGGTGCCTACACCATTAGTGCGGTAGCCAGTCAAATTGTCAGAACCTACATCAGCAGTCCGAGATGAGGTGGTATTTCCAAATATTGTACCGTCGTAGTCAACCCCACCGGATTGAAATCCGTTGTTAACCCCTGGGGCATTCAAGCCATCCCCATCGTCGGCACCGACTGTCGCGTTATGAGTAGATGTCGAGCTAACCTGCTGGCTGGCAATTACATTACCATCATTATCCGTTAGATTGCGACCTGACAGACTTATAGTAACAGTTTGTGAAATAGTTCCAGAGCCACCAGTCAAACTATCATTGTCAATGTATAGAGACCCTCCAACCTTGGTTACGGAGGTCGTTACAGTAACTCCAAGGAGTGTTCGGGTTCCACCCATGGTATCAAACTTGCTAAAGATCAAATCAGCACTGCCAGTGGGAGTAAAGTTAAAATCCTTCGTCTGGGTAATGATCAATGAGGCATAGCTTGAGCCGGCGAAGAGGGTTCCGAGAGTAAGCGTAGCGAGAAATGTCTTTTTCATAAGGGGGAGATGTGGAGTATTGTTAAAATGGAGTGGCTGTGGAGGCTTGGTGGGAAGTTGGCTGATTGACTGGGGCGACACGGGATTTCTATAAAATATCCACGGGTGCGCAAGAAAAATGATCTCCGAGAAGAAACTTTTTTTTCGGGGTGGTTCTATAGGAATTTTATCTCCTTGATTTTCAATGGTTTAGATGCCATGATAAATCTCATTTACGAGCGGAAAAATCCACGATTGGAGCGTTCCTGCGGGTATGGGGGTGAATGGTCAGGAAATCCTTAGAAAATGTGCACTCACCACAATTTTTCAAACAAAGACTTTACGCGGCGGCGGTTCGATTGCGATCAAACCCCAGCAACATCCTCACTCTACCCATGATTGAAGTCGTAAGTCTCACCAAACAGTTCGGTTCCAAGCGAGCCGTCGATAACCTCTCATTCACGGTCAATAAAGGCGAAGTTCTTGGGTTTCTCGGGCCCAACGGTGCCGGGAAATCGACCACGATGCGCATGATTACCGGATTTTTCCCGCCGACTTCGGGGGATGCCAAGGTTTGCGGCGTCTCGGTGATCGACAATCCTCGTGTGGCCAAAACCAAGATCGGCTACCTTCCGGAGTCCGCCCCGCTTTACCACGACATGACGGTGCTTGGGTTCTTGAAATTCTGCGCCAGCATCCGTGGACTGGGCGGCTCCGCTAAAAAAGAGGCGGTCGAGCGGGCGATCGAAACTTGTTTCCTCGGCACTGTGGCCAGTCAATCGATCCACACGCTTTCCAAAGGCTACCGCCACCGGACCTGCCTTGCGCAGGCGCTTCTGCACGACCCGGAAGTCCTGATTCTGGATGAGCCCACCGACGGTCTGGATCCCAACCAGAAACACGAGGTGCGCCAACTCATCAAGCGCCTGGGTCAAACCAAAGCCATCCTCTTCTCCACCCACATCCTTGAGGAGGTCGAGGCCGCCTGCACCCGCGCTGTGATTGTGGACAACGGCAAAATCGTCGCCGACGGCACACCCGCCCAACTCATCGAGCAATCCGGCACCGGTTCCCTCACCGATCTTTTCCGCAATCTCACCACTCAGGATACGTAAAAAGACGCAAGACTTCAAGATGCAAGACGCAAGATAAGACCTGCTCTTCTTCGATCCACAATCCACAATCTTCGATCCACAATCTTCTCATGACCTCTCTAACTATCTATCGACGCGAGCTTAGCAGTTATTTTTCCCAGCCTACGGCGTATGCGATCATCGTCGTGTTTCTGCTTCTTTCCATGGGGCTGACATTCAGTTTCGGCAACTTCATGCGCGTGGGCGACG
>CAIVKO010000195.1 GCA_903906515.1 Akkermansiaceae bacterium | reverse complement strand
GGCGTCAACTTCCACCACTGCATGGAAGTAAAAAAATTCTTCATGTGGATGCCCAACTCTGTGGCGGACGGGAAATCGACACTGGTGGTCCACTTGGTTTTCTTCTGCTCAACCGTGACAGTCACCGAGCCTCTCACGGTGTCCTTGGCCATATCAAACTTGCTATCGTAAAGCCAAATATCGATGGCACCGTAGCCATGACCAAACATGCCGTTCAGATAAGCTGCCCAGCCTTGCTGGCGTGCTCCATCGCCCAACGTCCAAAGATGGTCGTAGCTGCCTTCGTAATTAACAACTGGCTTACCTTGGCCGTTTTCCCAAAAATCTTTCACCGCCAGCCAGTGGATTCCTGACTCGTGGGGCGGTGTCCACTGAACGCCATACCAGGTATGCCCTGGCACGTCTCGAAAACTTGATGTGGATGCCAGCACGCCGTAGCCCCACTTCGGACGTTCATTCTTAGGGGGGAATTCCTTGGGTTCCGGCTTGCCACCCATGAACTCCATGTGCGCGGTTCCGGGATGCTGGTAGGTATCATATTCATGAACCCACTCCAGCACCTTTTTCCATGGATTTGAGTTCGCATCGAACTGGCGCTGGTCACCACGGTCAAAATAGAAATCGTTGTCCACCTCCTGTCCGCTAGTCCACATCACCGGGTATGCACCGAAGCGCGCTACCCACAAACGACACAACTTTCTAAGATACTCATCAGTATAGCACGGCTTGGAGATTTCCGGCGAGAAAAACAACTGCGCGTTGGCATGCACAAGACCGGCGTCAGCAATGTATTTAAACCGCCGATCGAGGTCCTGCAGGCCTGGCAGATCCGCATCGCTGAAGCCATCCGCAAAATTGTATTTAGCGCCATGTGGTTGCGACTGGTAAACCGTGAAGCCTTGGGTGACCCGTTTGTTGACAATAGGTTTGAACATCTCATCAAAGGGTTCCTTCGGCATGCTCCAATGTGTATCTCCCAAGTAAAAAAACGGCGTACCGTCCGCATACATGAAATAACGCACACCTGGCGCGGTCCTGAGGAAGCCGCGCCGGTAAATATCGAGCGGTCCCTGATAGCGATTCGCCCCTACTGTTCCACGTTTGCCATGCAGTCCACCGTCTGCTATATCAGTGCAGGTCGAAACATATTTCCAGACACCATACTCGGTTGGCGCAAAGCGCACTCTCCACGTCCTGCCGCCGTCCCAGAACCCGGGCACCACGACCTGTTTCCCGGACGGTGACGTGAAAAGAACATTCAACTCGGCGGCAATCAGCGGATTGGTGTATGTTTTGGCGCTCTCGAATTTGATTTCCGCCGTCCGCCAAGTTTCGGTTAGCACGTCCACCATTGCGGGCAGTATCATAGTCCCAGCGGGGGCCGGTTCGCCGGCATGCAGCGCGGCCAGCGGAGCGAGCAGCAGCACCGTGCAATATCGGATAAAACTTTTCTTCGCAAACATGGGTAAATTCATTGGCTTGAATGATTGATCAGGTCCAATGCAGCTTATCACGACAGACTCCCTCTTTGGACGGCATGAACATGGGCATGAAGGCATCCGAGGATTTTCATTTTATCTTTTGGATCCGGGGGAAACAGGTGAACGGTTCATCCTGCAATTCCCAGTAGGGCTGATAGATCAGAGGATCATTGCCCATGACCTCGAAATGCAAGGGTTTTCCGGGAACGGCCCGGAGCGACTGTGACAGTTGTTTGGGATCCGCGTTCACACCGTCCTGACCTCCGACCTTTCCTGTCAGGGCCATCAATACCGGGCCGTATTCCAGGGCGTAATGGGCACCGTCGTTGAAACCCGACTCCGCCCCGCGATAACAAGTGGTCCGGAAACCCATCGGCAGGGTGAAGGAAATGACATCGCTATCGCTCCATTTCCGGTCCAGCGTCACATAGGTGCCGGGCTCGCCGACCATGACTTCCTTGTCATTCACCAGGACCGGCATTGTGGTGACCGCCCACGACGGAATGCGGATGCGGATTTTCGCCTGGACGGGTTTGCCGGTCCTGACCTCGATCCGGACCAGGGGATCATACGGGAACCGGGTGGTTGTTTTCAGGCCCATAAAACTTCCCCCGACTTGGAAATTGATAGTCGAGGCGGCAAACAAGTCCACATAGATTCCGTCGTCCGCTAACGAATAGATATATTCGGGAAGCGAGCCGAACAGCCGCGTTCCCTGGCCTTCGCAGCAGGTGTTCATGCAATGAAAATACGGGGTGCCGCCGCCGTCCTTGTGATCCACGAGCCGGGCGTGATAACGGATCCCCTTGGAGCCGATCTGGTTGGCGATGGCCGTGTTGTAGATGGATTTCTCGATCTCCGTGACATACTTCTCCTCCTTCGGATAGAGCAGGTGAAAGCGCTGGTTGAGCCGCACCCAGAAGACGTTGCCGCACAATTCCCCGCCGCGCCGCAGTGGGTTGCTGTCTGGCGGATAGAGAGAGGTCCCCTCGGAAATCGAAATCAGCCCGCCGATATGCTCCCAGTGATCGCGATACAAGTCCCAACCACCGAGCGCGGCGTCGAGATACTTCTTCACCCCCGTGGCGCGGTAGAGATCCAGATACGGTTCAATTCCCGTGACCAGATAGTTGTGCGGCCGGTCATACGGATAGAGCCAGATGGCTTTTTCCTCACGCTTGGCCAGTTGGTCCATCCAATAGTTTTCCTGGAAATACCGCTGCACTACGAGGAGGTCCTCGGGTTTGCCCACGGGTGTGAAATACATCCGTGTGCTGGGAATGATCCCCTGGGTCCCCTGCCCTGTCCGCCGTAATAATTCCGGCAGATAACTGGAAGTGTTGAACCAGTCATAAAAGCCACGCAGGAGCGGAAAGGCCTTGGGATTGCCGGCATAGCCCGCTTCTATCAGCCCGTGCGTCACCCAGGACCGCACATATGCGCCGTTCTCGCCTTTGAAGATCTCCGCGCGCGGGTAACCCATGATGAACCCGTCCGCTTCCTTGCACTCATCGATCACATCCACCACCTGGTTCATCCGTTTGCGCAGCGCCGGATTCTCGATCCAGCGCAATGAATTGCCGGCACCCATCAGAAAGTGCCCCGCTTCAGAACCCGGCAGCGTGTTGAACCACTGATCGCTGCGACCGCTCGCCAGAGGCGCCGCCGGCTTACCGGCCCGACTCAGGAAATGCCGCGTCATTTCATCGAGGGTCATCGCCGTGAGCAGATACTCGGCGTTGTCTTCCATCACCTTTTTGAACAATCCCTCGCCCACCTCAATCCCGCCCAGCGGGACCTTGGCCATATAGGCCACCGGTTTCCAGCGGTCGGGCGGAATGACGTTGCCCGGGTTGTCCGTGACCACATATTCGCCCTGCGGGCGCGGCGGTCGGGTCAACACGTTCATCCCCAAATCACCCGACTCTGAATCGGAAACTCGCCCGCCCTCGGCCACATCCCGGCCCTCGGACAGCACGATCATTTTCGTCAATGCCAATTGCTTCTGGCGGAGACGACTGGCTGTTAGACGCACATAGCGTCCCTGGACCGAGCTGGCAGTGAACGTGGCGACGGCATCCACCGGGTCAGGGTAATCCGCTTGCGAGCTGTCGGCTATCAGCGTGGCCGAGCCAAAGCCAGGATCAAGCGACGCTTCGAGCTTGAAGCGGACCGGGAACCCCTGCGACTGGCAGTTCCACCAAACGACCATCGGCAGCAGTTTCACCGCCTCAATCTTGCGTTCCGCCCCAAGGTCCACCTGCACCCAGCGGGATTCGTCGTCTGCTTTTGCCCTTTTCGATTCATAGACTGGCGTGAACAAACGAGCGACCCGTTCGACGCCCATACCAGCGGCCTTGCGTGCCTCATCCACCGGCGCACCCGCGACGGTTCCGGTGTTCATGGCGACGAATAGAACCGCGATAACGGCGTGGCTTCGACCCGCCCACACGACGCGGCGCAGGGCGTTCAAGAATGCGAATATCTGTTTCATGAGTAGTGATTTAAGGTTAGTAGTTAGTTCCACCGCGGTTCGATTTGTTCAGAGTTCCAT
>CAIVKO010000194.1 GCA_903906515.1 Akkermansiaceae bacterium | reverse complement strand
CAAAGGCAAGCTGGGCGCGGTCACCAAGGCTTATATGTTGGCGGATTCTAGCAAATCACCGCTGACCGTAACCATGGATGGCGTTAAACTAACCGTAATTCTTCCGGAAAAGTCGCCTGATCCCATCGCCTCGGTGCTGGTGCTCGATACCCCTGAAAAATAACGAACAATCTCGCTACCCAAACAAGACTTCGCCATTATCGGAACACATTATAAAAAAACATTTGCTCATCGCATTAAACTTAGCTTTTGCTCTCGCCTTGAGCGCGCATGCAGTGAAATCCAGCGCCCAATTAAATAACCTGCCTGAGCGCCGGTACCCCGCCCGCTGAGATTTCAACAATCTAACTGATGATTGCATTCCATCCATAACTAACTGAATATTCTATATGCAAAAATCCTTGTTCACCATTAGAGTCGGTGCCCTGTTCCTTATTACCCTTCTTAGTCTCGGTTTGGCGCAGGCCAACGGCGAAATCTATCCGGCCGAGCCAGCTGCGCAAAGTGCCATCAACTGGAAGGACAGCTATTTTGCGGTCAACGGCAAGCCGACCTTCCTCACCGCCGGTGAGATGCACTATGCCCGCATCCCGCGCGAACTCTGGCGCGACCGCATCTGGCGCTCCAAGCAAATGGGCTTTAACTGCATGCAGATGTATGTTTTTTGGAACGCCATTGAAGGCAAAGAGGGTCAATGGAATTTCACCGACAACCTCGACCTCGACGCCTGGCTTACGCTCAATCAGGAGATGGGCATGTATAGCATAGTCCGTGTCGGCCCCTATTCCTGCGCTGAGTGGGAACACGGCGGGTTTCCAGCCTGGCTCAGTATAAAACCCGGCATGACCCTGCGCGACACGGGCCCGCTGTTTCAGCCCTTGGCCGACCGCCACCTCGCCCAAGTCGAAAAGATCGTTGCCAAACACCAGATTCATCGCGGCGGCAACGTGCTGATGGTGCAGTTGGAAAACGAACACCCAAAGGGTTGGGGTACCGATGACAAGGATCCCTACCTGAAACACCTGGTCGAGCAAGCCCGCGCCAACGGATTGGAAATCCCCCTCTTTCTCTCCGGCCTCAATCATGGCAGCGATCCCTCCGGTGAACAACCCTTCCAACCTGGAAAATCTCCTTGGTACACCACGGAATTCTGGACCGGCTGGATCGGCAAGTATGGCAATATGGCTCCCGCCATGCTCAACGAAAAGGTGCGCGGCACGTGGAAAATCATCGCTTTCGGCGGAGCCGGCTATGCCTACTACATGGTTCACGGTGGCACCAACTTCGGCTACTCCGGGGATTCGTTCGAGACCAGCTACGACTACTCGGCACCCATCGGGGAAACCGGCCAGTTTCACAATCTCTACTTCCCCGCGCGCCGCGCCGCCTACTTTGCCCAAAGCTTTTCCGCGCTGCTAACCAGCAGCCACAACGATCCCGCTCTCGCCAAATGCGACCGCCCGGAACTGCGCGTGACCACCCGCACCAACCCGACCGGCGGCAGCATCGTTCTGGTTGACGCTTTTCCAAAGAAAAGTGACACGAGCAAACTCGCGGCAATCCCACCCACCGCCGATGCCTACAAATCCCCCGACGGAGAAAAGAACGGTGTTTTCGCCACTCGCATGACCGTCGGCGGCATGACGCTGCCCCACCAGGGCAGCCTCAAAGTTGTTTCCCAGGAACCCCGCACCGTCATCGTCAATCTGCCGTGGACGGCCAACGCATCTTTCGAGTCCGTCTGCACCAACGTGCTGTTCCGCCAAACTCTTGGCAGCATCGATTACTGGGTCTGCTACGGAGCCGCTGGCGACGCCGGAGAAGTCACTCTCAAACGCAAAGTCCCAGGCAAGTCCCCCGCCCAAGTCAATTTCACCTACCCCACCGACGCCACCGTCACCGAAATCCCCCTCGATTCCGGCGACGGCCATCAAGCCAAGCTCCTCGTCATGAACACCGAGTTGACCGAGAAAACCTGGCTCGCTCACGACAAAATCCATATCGGCCCGTCCTTCGTCCGCGAAGACGGCAGCATGGACTTTCCGCCTGAAGGCGGCAAGGCAACGATCTACGCCGCCAGCGGTAAATCAGAGATAACCAAAGCCGCCTTACCCGCCCCCGCCTTACCCGCCCTCGCCGCTTGGTCGTGGCGCGATGCCGCAGCGGAAAGAGCCCCCGACTTTAGTACTAAAGACTGGGCTCAATCCAAAGGCCCGCAATCCATGGAAAGCTACGACGGCTTCCAAAATCGCTACGGTTGGTATCGCACCACCCTGCACCGCGACGTCGCCGGTCCCGTCGCTCTCAACTTTATGGGCAAATCCGGCACCTTCTCAGTCTTCCTCAATGGGCAGCCCGCCTCGTTTGATCACCTCGACGCCAAAGCTGGCGACAACACCCTGGCAGTGCTCGCCAAAATCGGCCCCCGTCCGAAACTCTGGAATTTCACTGGCCCCATCCGCAATGGCGCCGCTCGAGGTCTCTGGGGTGACGTCTCCACGGATTCCACACCCACAATCACCATCGCTTGGAAGCAGTGGACGGGCACCGAAAACCCCGCAGGCACACTTGATAAAATCGCCCAAACGAGTTATGACGATAGCGCCTGGCAAGCGCTCGCCGGTGACTCGCAAAAGGTGAAAATTGAACGTGGTCAAACGTGGTTTCGCGGCACCTTCACGGTAACCGCAGACCAAGTGGATTCGATCCTCCAGTCACCGAGTGTTGACGGCAAAGAAAAGAATCTCTTCACCAACGAAAACGGCATCTATCTCAACGGCCAACGCCTGAGTTCCCCCTCACAAGATGTCTCCAAGCTACTACGAGCGGGCAAGAACACCCTCCTGTGCCGGGTGAGCAAAGGGGCTTCAGCGAATCTCGCCGTCGCCCTCTGGCATAACTCACCCCTCAGCCAAGCCACCTGGTATTTCCGCGGTGGGCTAACAGACCTGCGGGAAACCGCCATCATCGGACGGGTCACCAACTGGAACGACTTCCTCACCCGTCAGCCGTGGCAAACCGGCACGCCCACCACCCCGAATCTGCCCACCTTCTGGAAGAATAGTTTCACCTATCACCCCCCCGCTGGCATGCGCGAAACGCTGGGGCTCATTATTGCGAAGCCCCGCAACGCCAACACGGATGTCTCCAAAGGGATCAAAGCAGGCCATCTCTGGCTCAATGGCCATAACCTTGGCGAATGCCCGCAAAAGGTTCCGCTCTACATGCCTGAGTGCTGGCTTAAAGACGGTGAGAATGACCTCGTGGTCTTCGACCAAATGGGCAATAAACCCAGCCAAATACAAATCATCAGATACGAGGTCTTCTCTGTACTGGAATGAGGTTCCTGGCATGAGTATCGCCTTGAATCGCTATCTGGCCGCGAAGGACAAGAAAAGCGTCCGCTATTGTTTTGTTGAGGAAGGTGCGCGGCTGAACAAAGTTGGCGCGAATGGCTGGAGCGGGCTAGTGAAGCACTTTCGTCATCTCGATTATCAAACCGTGCTCGCTGGCCGACCGATGCTTTCTGTGTTCAAAAAGACCACGAAACTCGGCAAGGTCGATTGGGAGGAGTTGAAGCGTCAAACCATCGGTAGTTTTACCGACTGGTGGGCTGAGCACTTCTGTGAACAATCCGCCGTCACGTATTCGATGAACGTCAATACCCATGATCAGTGAAAATGTGTAAGAACCTCGGCCGAGAAACGTAACAGTCGTCAATCAATGAGCAATAACAACAACGATAAAGCGGCAGTCGATAAACTTCACGCGGTGTATGGCAGGTTGAAGGAGGAAATCGGGCAGGTGATCGTCGGCCAACAGGCGGTGATCGAGCAAGTTTTGATGGCGGTGTTTTGTCGTGGTCACGCTTTGTTGGTGGGGGTTCCTGGGTTGGCCAAGACGATGTTGGTGGCGACGCTGGCGGAGGCGCTCGAACTGAGTTTCCGGCGGATCCAATTCACGCCGGACCTGATGCCGGCTGACATCACCGGCACTGATGTGTTAGAAGTTGACCCGGAGACCGGTCGCCGTGGATTTCGTTTTGTGCAAGGTCCGGTGTTTGCCAACATGTTGCTGGCCGATGAGATCAACCGCACGCCGCCCAAGACCCAGGCCGCTTTGTTAGAGGCGATGCAGGAACGGCATGTAACCGTTGGCGATCGTACGATGCAACTGCCCGCGCCATTTTTCGTGTTGGCCACTCAAAACCCGATCGAACAAGAAGGCACCTATCCGCTGCCGGAAGCACAACTCGACCGGTTTTTGTTTAATATCATCGTCGATTACCCGAGTGCGGCCGAAGAGTGTGAAATCATCCGGCGGGTTACAGGCCCGGCGTCGGCGAGCATCACGCCGTTGATGAGTGCACAGGACATCCTACAATTGCAGGACATTGTCAAACGGGTGCCAGTTGGCGACCATGTGATCGACTTCGCGGCGGCGCTGGTCCGCGCCACCCGCCCTAAAGGCAAGGAGGCTCCCGATTTTGTCCGGGATATGGTGGCATGGGGTGCCGGTCCACGGGCCGGGATCGGGTTGATTTTGGCGGCCAAAGCGCACGCGGTGTTGCGTGGGCGATTTCATGCCACGACACGGGATGTGATCGAAGTGGCGGCACCGGTGCTGCGCCACCGGGTGCTGACCACCTTCAATGCCGAAGCTGCCGGAGTGAGCAGCGATGACATCATCCGTCGTCTGCTCACCAAGCTTACGCCGCGCGACAATCTCAAGGTGTGACCCACATGGCCTACCCGATGGATCTGCCCGAATGTCTGCGGCTCCTGCCCGAGGAAACTATGGGCGTGATGCGGCGCCTCGAATGGCTCGGACGGCGGCGCATGCAAGGCACTCTAACAGGTAAGCACTCCAGTCCGGACAAGGGGATTTCCGTAGAGTTTGCGGAACATCGGTCGTATGCGCCGGGCGACGACCCGCGCACACTCGATTGGCGGGTGATTGCCCGCAGTGACCGCAATGTGGTGCGCCAATTCATCGAGGAAACCAACTTGCGGGCGACTTTGGCGGTGGATGTCAGCGGCTCGATGGGCTACACCGGCGCCAGTGCTGCCAAGCTCGATGGCCATGTGTTATCTAAACTGGCTTATGCCAAATATCTGGCCGCGGCGCTGGCGTATTTATTCATCAAGCAGGGTGATTCCGCGGGCCTGGTCACGTTTGACCGCAAGCCTTTGGATTTTGTGCGGGCGGCGAGCCGGCCGAGCCAAGTGCGGCGCATTCTGGAGGTGTTAGATCGGGTGCGACCCGGCGCGGACACCGATGCCGCGGCGGTGCTGCATGATGTGGCCGAACGGATTCCGCGCCGTGGGTTGGTGGTTCTCATCAGTGATTTGTTCGATGACCCGGAGCGGATCATTGCCGCGCTGCACCACTTCGATTTCCGCCAACACGAATTGGTCGTCTTCCACCTGCTGGCCGAGGAGGAACTTAGTTTCCCGTTTTCCGGCTACCAACAATTCCGCGACCTCGAACAAACCGTGCCCACCTTGCGCATCGATCCGCAGGCACTACGGGCCGGCTATCTTGAACGCGTCGGCAAATTTGTGCGGGCCATCGAAGGGGCCTGTGGCAAACTGCGGGCCGATTACGTACCGGTAAACACGAGCCAGCCACTACGCCAAACCCTGCTGCGCTACATCGGCCGCCGTATGCACGCCAAACGAAGTAGTTAAACCATGTTGTTTCTCAACCCATGGCTGCTGTTGGCGCTGGCCGGGATCACCATCCCGGTGGTCATCCATTTGGTGCGCCGCCAGGCCGCCAAGCCGGTTGCCTGGGGGGCGATGCGCTTTTTGATGGATTCCCTGGCAGAACGGCGACGGCGGATGGAATGGGAGGACTTGCTGTTGATGGCGGCCCGCTGTCTGTTGCTGGCGCTGGCGGCGCTGGCAGTGGCCCGCCCGTTTGTGCCGCCCGACAACCCGACACCCTGGGCATTGGTGCTGCCGGTCGTGTTGTTAGGGGTGGCGTTGTTCGGGGGATCATTCGTGCTGGCCACCACCCGCAGACGCCTCCTGACCCGCGCGGCGGCGCTCAGCATGTTGTTTTTCGCCGCCGGCATGGTGCTCATGGAACACCAGCTTAACCTCCGGCGTTTCGAATCCAGCGACCGCCGCGATGTCGCCTTGATCATCGATGCTTCGACCTCGATGACTCGCCGCTCCGGTTCCCAGACGCTCTTTGCCGACGCACTCGACGAAGCCCGCCGCATCGTCAAAGACGCCCCGCGTGGCACGTCCTTCGCCGTGATCCTCGGCGGACCATCACCCCGGGCTCTCTCTAACACTCCACTCACGCACCGCACCGAGGTGTTGGCACAACTCGACAACCTGCAAGCGCTTGGCGGCACCTTCCTTGCTCATGAAGCGCTGGGCGCAGCCACTCTGGTGTTGGCCGAGGGCGGGAATCCTAATAAGGATATCATCGTTCTAACGGACTCACAACGCCACGGCTGGCGCTGCGCCGACACCGGGGCCTGGCAGGCATTGGAGGCGGCCTGGCGCGCCATGCCGGCCAAGCCGCGGTTGTTGTTGCGAACGTTTCCGCAAGCGGCCGCAGTGTGCAATGCCGGCATCGCGGCGATCACCACCGCCCGCGATCTGACAGGCACTGACCGTCCATGCCTGTTGCGGACGGAAATCGTGAACACCGGCAACCAACCCGTCTCGCCCGGCGCGGTGTTGTTAGAAATTGACGGCCAGCAAATTGCCAGCGAGGCGCTGGGGCTGCTTGTGGCAGGCCAGACGCAAACCATTGAAACCCGTCACCGCTTCACCACGCCGGGTCCGCATGTGGTCACCGCGCGGCTCAGCGGGCACGACGACTTGACCGGTGACGACCGGGCCGACCACGTGGTGATGGTGCGCAGGGCGGTGCGTGTGGTGATCGTCGATGGCAATCCAAGCGGCAGCTTTTTCGAGCGGGCCGCCGGGCCGGTGGCGCTCGCCCTGGCGCCCACCGGGGCGCTGGCCGGTGGCGGCCCGGCGGGAAAAAATTTCCTGATGGACCCGGTGGTGGTGGCCGCGCCAGAGGTTACCGATGAGGTGTTGGCCGGGGCGGATGTGGTGGTGTTGGCTGATGTTGCGCGGTTGCCAGCGGCCATTGCGGCCGCGGTGGCCGGACGCACGGCGGCGGGGGCTGGATTGTTGGTTTTGGGTGGGCCTCGGGCGGAGCCGGCGTTTTACAATTCCTGGCTGGGTCCGGACGGGCCGCTGTTGCCGCTGGAACTTGGAGCGGAAGTGGTCGATGAGGTGGGGGTCTCACCTAGATCTAACACCTTTCGGCACCCCGCGCTGATGTGGGCGGCTGACGAGCATCGTTCAGATCTTGGTAACGCGGTGATCCGGCGCTGGCGAAAATCTAACATATTTGCTGGCGGCGGAACCTTGGCCGCCGCGTTTAGCAATGGTGAGCCGTTTCTGGCCACCCGCGGCTACGGCCGTGGGCGCTGCGTGGTGGCCACCTGTGCCTTTGATGCCCGCGCAGGCAATCTCCCCGGTCGCGCCGCCTTTGTCCCGCTGGTCCACGAGTTGGTCGCCTGGGCTGCTGGCGGCGGCGTCAACTGGAACCTCACGCCCGCCTGGAGCCCGTCGGTGGCGTTGGATTCCCGCTCCTCCGGCGGCCTCACCACCCGTTATTTCCGGCGTAATCAACGCAGTGGTGAATTATTATTAGAAAGGATCGAAACGACGATCGATTTCAACTGGAATAACAAACCACCCGCCACAAAAGTGGATCCTAATAATGTTTTCATCAATTGGCAGGCGACACTGCTTCCGCAAATTACCGGAAACTATCTGATAGAAGCGCAGGCGATCGAGCAAATCAGTGTCAAGATCGACGGTAAAACCATCGTCAACCAACCAAATAAAAAAGTTGTGCCAGCGGAACTGGTTCGTCTGACTGCGGGTCAACCGGTGACAGTCGAAGTGCTATACGAGGGTCGCGGTGCCACGGCCATCGCGCGCTTGTTGTGGACTCCGCCCGGAGGGGTCCGCCAGATCATTCCTGCCACCGCGTGGATTCCGGCCAGCGATGAACCGGCGGCCGTCTATGAGGCCATCGATCCGCTTGGTCACCCGCGCAAAGTCACCCTGCCGGTAGGGCGGCGCGGGCGTGAGTTGCGCATCGATGGTCCCGCCGTTCCCGGTCTCTATCAGGTAAAACTTCCGTCCGATCTGCGCGGGGTGCTCACCGGGATTTCTAACAGTGATTCAGTGCCGGTGGTAGTGTGCGGTGATATTGCCGAGAGTCGGGTCGAGCCATTGACGGAGGCCGACATGGCGCAATTGCGGACCCGCGCCGATGTGATTCAGCCGCAATCGCTGGCTGACGTTCTGGCGGTGCTTGACGGGCGTGGTTTCGGGCGTGAGATCACGCGCACCTTGGTGCTGGCGGCTTTGCTGTTGCTGGTGTTGGAAACCGCGCTGGCACGCTGGGTTTCACGTTCGCGACGGGCTGGGGATGACCTCCGAATCGAGTTCGGGGATGCCACGCCGCGCACCTTGGAGAAAGGTGCATGGTCATGAATCTGCGCGCTTGGTTGCTGAGTCTGATGCGCATCTCGGCGGCCAGCACCGTAATCTGGGGCCTTCTGTGCGCACTCGGTGCGGTCATCCGCATCGCACCTGATTGGCAACCATGGGCAGTGGCGGCCAGCCTCGCCTTAACCGCCGAATTGCTGGTTTTCCTTTATCGCTACGAAGCACGCAATCTCCCACGCCGCCGCGCCCGCCAGTTGCTCGCGCTGCGCCTCACCGCCCTCGGCCTGCTCGCCTGGATTCTCATCGAGCCGACCTTCGTGCGCAGCGTCAAACGCCAATTAAAACGCCAGGTCGCCGTGCTCTGGGATCAATCGGCATCGATGGATCTAACGGACGATTGGGCCGCCAACTCACGCGCCGAACTGGCCCGCGAGGCAGTCGCCAAATCCGGCATTCTCAAACAACTTGGCGACCACGTCCGGCTACGCGAGATGCATTTCGCCAGCAGTCCGGAAAGCACCACGAGCGCTCCCGCCAGTGGTTGGAACCAAGCCACCGACATCGCCGCCGCGCTCGATACCGTGCTTGAGCAAATCCCGCCCGACGAGCTGGCAGGTGCGCTTGTCCTAACAGACGGACGCCACACCCGCCCGTCACAGGTCGAGGACAGCGCCCGCCGGTTCGGTATTCTCGACGCCCCGCTCGGCCTCGTGGCCATCGGCAGTCCGGTGCCGCCGCGTGACGCATCCGTGTTGGCGGTGCGTTCGCCTGATGCCATCCACCTTGGTGAACGTATGCGGATAGCCGCCGACCTTAAGTTTGATGGATACATGGGTCAAAAGGCGCAGGTCCGTCTCACCCGTGACGGCAAGTTGATCGAGGAAAAAACCATTGCCATTCCGCAAGATCGGCACCGCGAGGAGGTCCAGTTTATTCACCTGCCGGTCACCGGCGGAACTGGCGGCTATCAGGTGGAAATCGCCCCGCTGCCCGGCGAGCGTTTTTCCGACAACAATATCTGGTCGTTCGAGACCTCAATCACCGAGGCCCGTACCAATGTTCTGTTAGTCGATAACTACCCGCGCTGGGAATTCCGTTACTTGCGCAATTTGTTTTACGGCCGGGACAAATCAATCCACCTGCAATGGCTGCTGCTCCACCCGGACCAGGCGGACGGACAAAGCCAAGCGGACATCGCCGCTTCCGCCGCGCGGCCATTCGGTCAGGCAGCTGCCAACCGCTGGCCGGAAAATGAAGCTGAGTGGCGCAAGTTCGACGTCATCGTTCTCGGTGACCTGCCAGCCGCCGCGATTTCTAACGAAACATGGGCGGTCATCGCCCGCTGCGTCAACGAGCGCGGCGCGTTGCTCGTCTTGAGTGCCGGGCCTAACTTTATGCCACACGCGCTGGTCGCCCCCGCCGCCCGCGAGTTGGTGCCGCTCGATCCCGATTGGAGTCAGGGCACCTTGTTTGGCGATACCGCCAAACCATACCGGTTTACCCTCACTCCGGAAGGTGCCCGCCACCCGGCGACCAACCAGGCCGCAGGCGTCGGTGCCAATACCCAAATCTGGGCCGCCTTGCCCGCCATGCAGTGGCGCCACCCGGTAGTGAGCGTGAAAGACGGTGCCGAAATCCTACTGACGGCGACCGATGAAACCAGCACCACCCAGTTTGAAGCCGACGGTTTGGTCAAGGCGCTCGACGACCTATCCAACCGCCGGGCTGACGAGGAAAAACGCGCACTACTGGTGACCCGCCAAACCGGCCACGGCAAGGTTGCCGTGGTGCTGACCGACCGAACATGGCGCCTGCGCGAAGGGGTTGGCGATATCCATCATCATCGTTTTTGGGGTAATCTCATCCGCTGGGGGGCTGGTCCATTGTTGCGCGATGGGTCCGCTCAAGTGGCTGTCGGCACCGACCAACTCACCTACACCGCCGACGAGCCGATCACCATCACCGCCCGTCTTCGCACGGCCGACCTCGCCCCGTTGGTCGATGCCGCGATGCAGGCGGAGATTCTCCGCGATGGCAAGGTGGTCGCCCGCGTGCCGCTGACCGCCGTGCCCGGATCTAATGGGCTTCACGAAGGCAAGGCCCTCCCAATCAGCATTCCCGGCAACCACCAGGTCCGCATTGTCAGTCAACAAGTTGCCAGATTGCTCGCCGCCGAGGGGAAAACCGAGATGGCCAGCCACTTCCGGGTGGTCGGTGCCCGCGGGCCGGTGGAGTTGGCCGATACCACGCTGAACCGCCCGCTGCTTGAAGAAGCGGCCACCGCTTCCGGCGGCAAGGTGGTGGATCCCGCAGAAATTACCGAGTTGCTGCCACTGTTTTTAACAGAAGGTGCGCGGCGCCAGGAAATCCGCGAAACTCCGCTATGGGACAACGCGTTGGTTTTTTCCGCCCTCGCGCTGGTGCTTGCCGCAGAATGGTGGCTGCGACGCAATGTCGGTCTGCCGTAAACCCTACCAACCCACTCCGACTATGAACACCACCACCCCCGCACCTGTTGCCCCGCGCATCGAGCCGGTGCTGCGCCTTTTGCGTCGCCGGATTCGCCGGATGCTCGCGACCCGCGGTGCCCTCATCACTGTCGTCACCGCCCTCGCCGGGCTGTTAGTCATCGCCGCCCTCGATACCGCCTGCGCGCCTATGCCGGCAGTCATCCGCTGGTTGTCACCGATGATCTGGCTGGCCAGCGTGACCGCGGTCGCCATCAGCGTGTGGTGGCTGCCGCTGCGCCAACCGTTAGATTTGATCCGCATTGCCCGCTGGCTGGAAACCCGCCACCCGGAACTCGATGAAAGTATCAGCACCGTGCTCGAATGTGCCGATCACCCAACTTACGGCGGGTCGTCGCAATTGCTTGATGCCTTGGCCAAGGAAGCCGTCGGCAGCCTCGGCCAAATCAACCCGCAATTGGAGGTCAGTAACCGACGGGTCCGGCGCTGGTCGTGGCCGGCCGCCGCCTTGTTATTGGCGTGGGGTGCTTTGTTCGTGTTTTGGCCGGATCTAACAATACGCCATGTGGTGCGTGCGCTGATCCCCAACTCCACTCTGGGCAACGCAGCCGGAAACATCACCGTCACCCCGGGGACGGTCGATTTGATCGCCGGCGACACGTTGCAAATCACCGCTCGCCAAACTTCCGCCACTCGCCAGCCATTGGAAATAGTCCTCCATTTAGCCACAGGCCCAGCCGTTGTGATGCCGATGGAACCACACGCCGCGGGGGCGATCTATCGGATGGGCAGTGTCGAGCACAACTTCACCTACGAGGTCCGCGCAGGCCGTCAGATCAGTGACCGCTTCCAAGTCACCGTCTGGCCACGGCCACAATTGACCCAGCCACGAGTGCACCTCGAGTTTCCCGCCTACACCGGTTGGCCCGCTCGTGACCATGATTTGGCCAGCGGCATCACCGCGATCACCGGAACCACGGCCGTCCTGCGGGCTAAACTCAATACGCCGGTTGCTACCGCACGCCTGGAAATCGATACCCAGACGACAGGCGCCACCACCTTGGAGCAGGCGGCGGATGGCGGCTTGCTGGCGACCAGTTGGCTGCTTGATAAAGCCGGCCACCGCAACGGGCGCATAATCCTCAAACACCGGATTGGTCGCGAATTCACCGCCACCAGCTTCACCCTCGAAACCCGCCAGGACGCCCCACCCAAAGTCCAATGGCTAGGCCCAAACCAACCGGAGCTGCACCTACGTCCGGATGATATGTTAGATAAGAGCTACCAAACCAGCGATGACGTCGGCCTCAGCGCCATGCAATTGGAAGTTCAACCGGAACAAGGCGCGGCCACCAGCCTCCCGGTCGATCTGCCGCCACGCAGCGGTTCCACGGACGCTCCGGCGTGGCGTGGCCACATCCAACAAGCGATCGCCACCCTCGCCAGCCGCTGGCCGCAAGTCAGCACGTTCAAACTCCGTCTGCGGGCAGAAGATAATCGGCCCGCAACCCTCGGTGGCCCGGGCGTCGGCACCAGCGACTGGCTCACCGTGCGCCTCGATAACAATGCCCCTTCGCTTACCCGCCAAAATCTCGCCGCCGCTCACGCCGATGCTCTAACGACAATTGATCAAACCAGCAAGTTGGTCCAACAGGCACAGGAAAAAATCGATAAGCGCCGCGCGGATTTGGCCGCAGAAAAAATCCCGGATGACGCGCGCAAGGAACTCGGCCAGGCCCGCGACCAACTCACTGCCGCCCACGACCAACTCAAAGACCTCGCCGCGCGCATGACTGAAAGCGTTTACACCGCGCAAACTCCGGCCGTGAAACAAGCCGCTTCGACCATCGAGCAGGCCCGCCAGCAATTGGAAAATGCCCCGCTGCAAGACAGCCCGCAAGCCCGTGATCAAAGCGCCGCCACCGCCCACGACACCACCGCGCAGGCAGAACGCCAATTAGCCAAACTACGCGCTGATATCCAACGTCGCGATCCGCAACTCCAGGAATATGCCCAGCTCAAGGAACTCGAACAACAACAACGCGAACTCGCCCGCCAAGCCGACCAAAAACTTGCCCCTAATCCACCAGGTCTAACACCACAATCGCCGCCAACCACAGCCTGGCAACAACAACAACAATCACTCGCGGAGACCATCCGCCAAAAAGTCCAAAAACCAACAACCACCCAAGCCGCCAACCTCGCCCATCAAGCCGAACAAACACAACAACTCGCCACCGCCGCCCGTCTCCAAGCCGCCACCCAGGAAGCCCTCGCCAACCAAGCTGATAAGTCAGATAAATCAACACCACCATCTAACACCTCATCCCAAGCCGCCCAACCCACCGCGCCATCTAACAAATCAGCACCAGCCGCCGCCCAGGCCGCCCAACAAGTCGCTCAACTCGCCGCCAGCATCCGCCAATTGCCGCCAGTGAGCGCCGCCGCCAACCCCGTGCAACCAGCTGCCCAAGCTGCCCAAGCTGCCCAAGTGGCCGCCGATCAAGCGCAACAAGCTACCAAGGCCAGCGCTAATGATCAACCAGAGGCCGCCGCTACCAACCACACCCAGGCCGCCCAACAACTCAATCAGGCCGCCCAACAACTCAGCCAGGCCGCTGTCGGCCTGGCCGAACAAGCCGCTCAGGCCGCTCAGGCCGCTCAGGCCGAACAAGCCGCTCAGGCCGCAAGTCCTAACAGCCAAGCAGCAAGCCCTGGCAGCCAGACCGCCACTCCAGCCGCGCAAGCACTCGCTGCGGCATACCAACATGCGGCCAGCGCCGCGAGTTCTAGCAACCAAGCCACCGCCGCCAGGCAGGCCGCGGCCGCCGCCCAAGCCCTCGCCCAGGCTGCCGCTAGCACCTTGGGTGCCAAGCCGGGGCAATCTAATAAATCAAGCGCTCCCGGTGCCCCACCAGCGGCTGGCCAGCCAAGCACTCCCGGTCAACCCGGCACCCAAGCCGCGGACGATCCACCCGGCACTCCAACCTCTGCCGGCGTGCCGCCGGAACTCGCCAAACTCGGAATTTCAGCCGCGGATTGGGAGCAAATCAAAACCGCTCTCGGCAGTGAGGCGGGCGGCGCATCCTCCATCGCCCTACCCGAGGAATACCGCGATCTTGTCCGCCGCTACTTCGCGGAAATCACCAAAGAATCTAACAAATGACAGCTATCTATCGGATTTCCGGAAAGTTTCGCCACCGGGTTAGCCCGCCGGCCCGGCAATTTTTAACATATCTACTGGGTGTCGCACTCGGCAGTGCTGCGCTCATCCACGCTCAGGCTCCCGCCCGCGATCCGGTATTCGCCGAGTGGCAGGCCAAGGTGGCCCCGGCGGTGGACAAGGCGCTGGACTACCTGCAACGCACGCAACAAGCCGATGGTTCCTACGATGGCAGGTATGGCGACTCGCCCGCCATCCCGGCACTGGCCGGCATGGCCTTCCTGTCCAAAGGCCACACTCCCACCGAAGGCCCCTACGCCACCGCGCTCAACCGCAGCATCGACTTCATCCTCGCCAGCCAACAAGCCAACGGCTCGTTCGAACAAAGCCGCTCCGGCAACAAGACGATGTATGCCCACAACATCGCCACCTTGTTTCTATCAGAAGTCAGCGGCATGGTGGAGCCTGCTCGCCAACAACGCATCGCTATCGCCCTACCCAAGTCCATCACCCTGATCCTGCGGGCCCAGGCCGTGCCCAAGGATGACAATAACCGCGGCGGTTGGCGCTACAGCTCCGCCGCCAAGGACTCGGACACCTCCTGCTCCGGGTGGGCCCTGATGGCCCTGCGCTCCTCCAAACTCAATGGTGCCGCCATCCCTGACGAGGCCATCCGCAATGCCGTCGCTTACCTGCACCGCCACCAAAACGAACAGGAAGGCTGCTTCGGCTACACCAGTCGGGAGGATCATTCCCAGTCTCTAACAGGCATGGGCCTGCTCTGCCTCGAACTCTGCGGCGAACACAACAGCCCCCGCACCCGCAAGGCCGCCGATTGGTTGTTGCTTCATTTCCGTGAACACGTCGGCAAACAATTCGCGGTTTACAGCAATTACTACAACGCCCAGGGCATGTTCCAAATCGGTGGCCGCCACTGGCAGGAATACGCCAACTGGATGTATGCCACCTATCTCCCGCAACAAGCACGTGACGGCTCATGGGATAGCAGTGAGGCCGGCCGTACCTATGGCACCGCCATGATGGTGCTCGCCTTTACCGTGCCGTGGCGCCAACTGCCGATCTATCAGCGCGATGAAACCGTCGATGAACAACCATGATTGCACTGACATCCAACAACAAAACCTCTACTCAAAAAATGATGATGAACAAAGGTTTGGTGTTATCACTTGCCGGAGTGTTGCTGGCACCGCTGGCCGTGCTGCACGCCGCGCCGGATGCCCGTCCGATCGTTGGCGCGATCCGCTGGGACGCATGGTATGGCGGGAGCGTGTGTAAGGAAGTTGAGTTATCACTTGGGCAGCCTAAATATCATTTTCGCCTGCCGTGGTTTGCCCGTGTCAGCGGGAATGGCGCAGTCAACATCAACGGTGACTCGCAAGCCACCATGGAGCAGGAAATCAGTTATGCGGCACAGGCAGGGTTGAACTACTGGGCCATTGTGGATTACTGGAATGAGGCTCCGGCAATGCACATCGCCTTGAATCGTTATCTGGCGGCGAAGGACAAAAAAGGCCTGCGTTATTGTTTTGTTGAGGAGGGCGGGCGCTTGGATAAAGTCGGCACGCATGGTTGGCGCAGGCTGGTGGAGCACTTTCGCCAACCGGATTACCAAACCGTGCTCGATGGCCGCCCGCTGCTCTTTGTATTTTAATAATGAATCAATTACATCGTGAACACACACATAGTTAGATATTTCCTCCTTGCCGCCTTCGCGCTGTCTCACCTTGTCTGCGCCCAGTCCGCTGCCACGCCCGACCCTGGCGGGATTCTGCGCAAGCCGATCCCGGATAAACTCATTGTGCTCACCTTCGACGATGGATGTGCCAGCGGGTATACGGTGGTTGCCCCGATCCTGAAGCCGTTGGGATTCAACGCCTCGTTCTATGTCTGCGACTTCGATTCGTTCAAGACTCGCAAGGACTGGTACATGACCTGGCGGCAGATGAACGAACTGGATCGCAGCGGCTTTGAAATCGGCAACCACACCGTGGGACATGGCGGAGGATTGGGCAATTATCTGGCCATGGAAGATGAGTTGTTTGCGAATGGCGGCCCCAGGATGACGACCGTCTGCTGGCCGCTCTACGGGGTGGTCTGGAACATTTGTCCGGATCTCGCCAAGCGCGGCTATACCTTCGGCCGGGGTGGGCATGAGCGTCCGTACCGACCGACGGTGGACAGTCCCTTTGATGTGCCGTCGTTTACGATCACGGATAAGCAGCCGATCGAGGAGTTCGTTAAAAAAGCACAACAGGCCTGCCAGGGCCGGGTTGTCGTCTATTGTTTCCATGGTGTGCCGGACATGGAACACGCAGCCGTGGGTGTTGAACCCGCGACTTTCAAGGTGATGATTCAGTATCTGAAGGACAACAACTACAAGTGCATCGCCATGCGCGACCTAGCTGAATATATTGATCCGGCAAAGGCCGCGAAATTGTCGCCGCCGAAGGAGGTCAAAGCTGAAGAGCCTTTCCTGACCAACAAGGACGACAAGCCGTGTGGTGTGGTTGTGAAGGCAGACAAGAGCAATGCTGAGCCTGAGAAAAATCCCCTTGTCCACAAGTCAAACGATATGTTGATCACCCATGCTTCTGCTGTGAAGGTGATCAAGAGCGACAGACCAAACGTGTTTTTTTGGAACAAGGCTGAAGCTGGCAACTGGAGCGATGGAGCCAAATGGTCGAATAATTTGTCCAATAAGTTAGTGCCGGTTTTTGCGGGTCAGACGGACTATGTTCTCAATTTCAACCAGCCAGGGAAATATATTGTCACGCTCGACCTTGATGCGGGATTTATGCTCAACCGGCTCAATTTGGGTATGGGCAAAGGCAACGCACTAACGCTGACGGGCAAAGGCCTGAAGTTCACCGGTACAACGCCTTGTATCAGTCAAAGTTCAGGGTTTACTTCTGACAAAATATCCACGCCCATGAACCTGGCGGCTGATGTTGCCGTGAATTTAATCGCTGGTGGTGGCCGTGTGGAGCTCAATGGCCTGATCTCAGGTGCCGGCGGCCTGGTCGAAAATGGCGGCAACGGCAACGAAAGCGGCGACCTCAACGGCGGGCCTAACCAGAATTTCAGCACCTTGTCCATCAACTGTGCGTCCAATACCTACAGCGGTGGTACCATCATCAACGGCGGATCACTTCGCCTAGCCTCGAATAGTTCGCTGGGAACCGGACCGGTAACGCTAAATGAAGGGGCTGGCTTTGCGCCGGGCCAGGGCAATGCCACCAATAGGTTGATCTTGAATGGTGGCACGATCGATGCCGGCAACCTCGATTGGAATGCCTCCATCACCTTGAATGGAAATACCCGGATAGCCGGCCATCATGTGAATTTCAATAATGTCAGCGGCGCAATGACAGGGCCCGGCGGCTTTACGGTGATTGGTACCTGGATTGCCTTTGCGCGGGGGAATGACAGCGAACTGAGTCTCTGGGGCACCAACACCTATACCGGCCAGACCACCGTTCACCAGGGTGCGCTTTTTATAAAGAAAGCCGCGGCCCTTTACAACGCGGATCCAACGCAATGGACCCCGGCGAAAATCACTGTTCACCCCTCGGCAACACTGGTGCTCAGCGTCGGAGGCGCGGGCGAGTTTTCTGGAGCGCAAGTCAGCACATTGCTCGCGAATCTTACCACGGGAGTCAACAGCAACGGACTGATGGCCGGTTCGGTGCTCTGTCTCGACACCTCCAACGCCAAGGAGACGGTCACGGTCGCGGCCAACATTGCGGATTCAAAGGGACCCGGCGGTGGCGCTTTTCTCCTTGAAAAATTCGGGGCTGGCGCGTTGCAGCTTTCAGGCAAGAATACCTATACAGGCCAGACCATACTTGAAAGCGGTGCGTTGAGCGTTACATCTCTCAACAGTTTCACGAAAGGCATGGGTAAGGCCAGCAGCAGCCTCGGCGCGCCGACAGATATTGAGAGCGGCGAGATTGTCATCGGCGAGGAAGGCAAGGAAAGTGATGGCGCCCTGATTTATACGGGACCGGGCGAAACCACCGACCGCGTGATCAATCTTGCGGGCAAGAAATCCACTCTGATCTTTGATCAGTCCGGCACCGGCCTGCTCAAGCTCACCAGCACATTTGTGATCTCCGGCTACGGCGCCGACAAGACGATCGTGCTTATGGGTGACACTGCTGGCACAGGTGAGATCGCCGGAAATCTGTTCAATCCCCATGATCGAGCAGGCAAGGCAATCACCGCCATCACCAAGTCCGGCACGGGCACTTGGGTGCTCTCCGGCGCGAATACCTACAGCGGCAAGACGACGGTGCAGCAGGGCACGCTGTTGCTAGCGAGCGCGAAAAGTCTCGGCGCTCAGACGGATGTATATATTTCCGAAGGCGCGATGGTGGAATTGAGCTTCGACGGTGAAATGAAGATAGGTAAACTCTATCTTGACGGGAAGGAGCAGCCAGCCGGTACGTTTAGCGCGGGGAACACTCCAAAGTTAATCAAGGGCAAAGGGGCGCTGAAGAATCAGTAAGGGGAAAAAGATTCAGAATCAGAGTATGAATAAAGAGGAATATCAGGAGAAAGACCCATTCGTCATGTTGTGTGGAATGACTGCGATGGAAGTTCCGCTCTTCTCGATCAACGAAAAAACGCGGGGAGATTTTCACTGAGGCGGGGGAGCGAATTGGATTTTCGCCATTCCATGTGGAAAGGGTGACTCCATGTAAACGGCAACCAAATTTGACGTCGGATTGTTGTTCTGATTGACGCCGTTATCCCTGCCCCTCCCCTGTCCCGCGGTCCTCAAATGAGATTGAAAGCCCTCCTGCTCGTCCTAGGATCGGTAGTTTTACCGACTGGTGGGCTGAGCCCTTTTGTGAATACTTGGCCGTCACCTATTCGATGAACATCAAACCATACAGTATGCCCATTTTCCCGGGACTGATCTGCATGGTGATGGCTGCTGCAGAGATGGCCCAAGCGGAGAATCCGGCGGACGCGATCAAGGAGGTTCAGGCAGGCACTCGCCAAGTCGCTCAGGCCGCCTGGTGGGGGTTTGATAAGGAAGATTCCACCAAGGCACTGCAGGCGGCCATCAATTCCGGCGCGAAGAAACTGGTTATCGGAGACATGGGATCGCCTTGGGTGGTGGACACGATCCAACTCGCCAGCGACCAGGAAATCGTGTTCGAGAAAGGTGTAGTTGTGCAGGCCAAACGCGGGGCGTTCAAGGGCAAGACCGATGCGTTGTTCACCGCCAAACTCAAGAGTAATATCACGAGGTATGGAGTATCCGCCTGGACAAACCATCAAAGGCGGTCATGGAGGATTTCTACGTCAACCTGCGCGGGCTCCCGCCTGTTCTGGCGGAGAACGGCGCGGCCTTGCTAGCGCCGGCTAAGTAAAACACCAATCATGAAAATCAAAACATCACCCGTCACACCGGCTGTCTGTACGATTGCAATTAAGCGCTTCCTTCCGCTCGGCAGGGTGGGATTGCTCCTGCTACTTGTCTTAGCACATAACTCATTGAATGCGCAGGAAGGTGGTGCCGCTTCGCTGAGGTATTACTATTCATTGCCCGCAATTAACCAGCCGCAGGTCATCGAAGCGGATGTCTGCGTTTATGGCGGAACTCCGGGTGGTGTCACGGCCGCCATTCAAGCCGCACGTATGGGCAAAAAAGCCGTGCTGGTCGAGTTCGGTAAACATATCGGCGGGCTCACCGCCGGTGGCTTGTCCGCCACCGACGGCGGCAAATCAGCTGGCGGGCTCAGCCAGGAGTTCTACAAGGTGGTCGGGAAGGCTGGATTTCAGCCTGCGGCCGCCGAGGCGCAATTCCGCATCATGCTCGCGGAGGCGCAGGTGACGACATACCTCGAACATCGCCTGATCCAGGCGAAGACCGAGGCGGGTCGGATCATTGAAATCAAAACGGAAAATGAGAATCGTTTCCGTGCTAAAATTTTCATCGATGCCACGTACGAAGGCGATCTGCTGGCTGTGGCGGGAGTTTCCTATCATGTCGGGCGGGAAGCTAACAACGTCTATGATGAAACACACAATGGCGTGTGTATCTTTAGAAAGCCGGGTGGGCATCAATTCAGTAAAGCGGTTGACCCATATATAGTCCCGGGCGATGCCAAATCGGGGCTGTTGCCGCGCATCTCCCAGGAGCCACTCGGCTCCAAAGGTGATGGCGATGGCCGGCTTCAGGCCTATAATTTCCGAATGTTTTTCGAGAAGGACGGTTTGCCCTTTCCGAAGCCAGTTGGTTACGATCCCGGCCAGTATGCACTTCTGGTGCGCTATATGGCTGCGGGAGGATCATGCGGTATTCCAATCCACCCGGGTGATGTGAACAACGATGGCGCATTTTCCACCGACAATATTGGAGCCAACTATTCCTGGCCCGACGGCCCCGGCCGCGATGTGACCAAGCCCGTGCCAGTCCAGCGCCATGTCAATCTCGACCAAAATGGTTATCTAACAAAACTATACCAGCTGCGGGAAAAGATCTATCAGGATCACATCACCTATCAGCAGGGGTTGTGCTACTTCCTGGCGAATGATCCGCAAGTCCCGGAAGACGTCCGCGCCAAGATGATTGTATTCGGGCTTACCCGGAAGAGTTTTGTCGAGACCGGCGGGTGGTCGCACCAGTTATACATCCGCGAGGGCCGCCGCATGGTGGCGGATTATGTGATGACCATGGCCAATTGCGAAGGCCGTGAGGTCCCCGGCGATTCCATTGGCCTGGCCGAATACACGATGGATTCGCACAATGCCCGGCGATTGGTGGTCAACGGCACCGTGCAAAACGAAGGTGATGTTCAGAAAGGGACGCCGCGACCCTACCCGGTTTCCTATCGCGCCATCGTGCCGAAAGCCGGCGAGTGCACCAATCTGCTGGTGCCGGTGGTGCTATCCAGTTCACATATCGCCTATGGCTCCATTCGCATGGAGCCCGTCTTCATGGTGCTCGGCCAATCAGCCGGAACCGCCGCCGCACTGGCCATTGACAAAAACCTGCCTGTGCAGAAAGTCGATTACGAGGTGCTCCGTGCACGCCTGTTGGCGGACCACCAGTATCTGGATCCGACTCAATTGAAGCAATAACAACCTTACAGATGAAACCATTCCATTCGATTCTTCTCCTCACCGGCGTTCTTTCTTCCAGCGCACTGGCTATTGTAAAGCTGCCGCCAGTGATCGGAAATAACATGGTGCTGCAGAGCGGTGAGCCAAGCGCCATCTGGGGTTGGGCCGATAAAGACGAGAAGATAACAATCAAGCAGGGAGGGATCACCATTGCGACTGCGGTCGGTGAGGGCAACGGTCGCAATGACAAGCCATGGCGCGCCCAACTCCCCGCGCAGAAGGCGGGGTTGGTGGCCGACATCGAAGTCATCGGCTCCAACAACATCACCCTCGCCAATGTGTTAGCAGGCGATGTTTGGCTTTGCTCGGGTCAATCGAACATGGTGAAACCGCTCTCAAGTAATGTGGGTTACGGCGGGGTGGTGAATGAGGAACAGGAACTGGCCGCGGCACCTGATAATCAGATCCGGTTTTTCCGGGGTGGCGGATGGGAGGTTTGCAACCCTGAAAACGTCCCTCACTTTTCTGCGGTGGCCTTTTTCTTCGCGCGGAAACTGCGCGCCGAAGTGCATATCCCGGTGGGTATTATGGAGTTGGCGGCGGGTGGGACGGCCGCCGAGTTGTTCACCCCTGCGCGGATGATCGATGGTGATGCCGAATTGAAGGCCCAGAAAGCTGCGGCTCAGGCGGTGCACGATGAAATCGGACCCAAGGGTGATGCCTATGGAAAAGCATACAAGGAAATGAAAAAGCTGGCTGCCGAGGCAAAACTCAAGGGTGAGAAGGGGCCGCGCCCACCGGTCAATCAACTGAGCGAGGAGGATTCCAGACGGTATGATGCGGCAACCATCATGCTGAATTCCGGCTCCATGTATGAGCGGATCATTCGGCCCGTCGTTCCCTATGCCCTCAAGGGATTTGTCTGGTATCAGGGCGAAGCGAATGGACTGCGAGGCGGGAAGTATGCGCACCTGATGACCCAACTGATCCAGGGTTGGCGTGAAGATTTTGGCGGCAAGCCGGCACCGTTCATCATCGTGGCTCTGGCCGGTTGGGGTAAGCCTGTTGTCTGCGAGGGCAAACAGGGTTCTTGGCCATTGGTCCGCGAGGCGATGATCCAAGTTGCGGAAACCGTTCCCCGTGCGGGTGTGATTTCAGCGGTGGATTTGGGGGACCCCAAGAACATTCACCCTCTGGACAAAAGGCCGGTCGGCGAACGCGCCGCTTTGTGGGCTCTGAATCATGTTTACGGGCAGAAGGTGATTTCGGAAGGACCCGGTTTCGGGAAGGTTGACTTCACGGACGGCAAAGCGACGGTCACCCTGACAACCAACAAGGAGGGCGTCGTCCTGAAGAGTCCGGGTGGCTTCGAACTCGCGGGTGAGGATCGGATGTTTTATCCGGCGAAGGCGGAGTTGAAAGGGGACTCTTTGGAAGTGACCGCCGCCGAGGTCGCGAAACCTGCGGCGCTGCGCTATGCTTTCCTTAACTTCCCTGAATGCACCGTCTTCAATGGCGCCGGCCTGCCCGCGTTGCCATTCCGCACGGATGACTGGCCGGTGAAGCCCGTCCTTCCGGTTAAAAGGTAACCTAATCTTTGATATTATAATGATCGCCATGAAACACACACACATCCTCCCACTCGCCGCGGTATTTGCCTGCGCCCTCGCTCCTTGCGTCCTGGCCGGGGATATGCCCAATGCCAATCCATCCAACAAGAATCCGGCCGCCGATATTGTTAGGCCGCTGCCTCCCGCAAGCGTGCTGCTGCGTGGGAGGCTGGGTGATTCTCTCCGGCTAAGCATCGGGAACCGCTTGAAGAAGGTTGACTATGCGCATCCAGGTCAATGAGGCGCCCGACGGTGGCGGACGCGTCGCGCTGACTTATGGACCGATTGTGCTAGCTCAAGACTCACGTCTGGGGAAGGTCGACGCTTCGATTTCCACGGACCATCTTGATGACTGCGTCCTTACACGTAATCCGCGCAAGGATATAGGGATGCTCTTCCGCCTGGCGGACGGGACGGAGTTGTGTGATTACGCCTCCGCAGGAAATGAGTTCAGTAAACGTAATCCGCTTTGCGTATGGATGAAGCGAAGCGTCAGTAAGTGAAATATGGCGGGGTGTTAGCTGGATTCGACCGTGATGCCGCCCGCTACGTCCTCAACGGGGTTCTATTCACCCCGGATGAAGGCGGCAGACTCGTTGCGACCGATGGAAGAAGGCTTGGCTGCACACCCGCCGTGGTGCCATCCGTTCCCTTCATCCTGCCCAAAAGCAAACTCGGGAAAGCCATTCGCTACGCCATCAACCAATGGTCCAACCTCGAAACCTATCTTGGCGACGGCCGGGTGGTCTCGTTTATTCGGCAATGGTTGCCGGATGAAAACGAGATCACAATGAAAAATAGCAAGAATGTCCCAAAACGCCACGATGTCGGAAAAGTCATCGAGTCCCATATTGATAAGTTTATTGCCGAAGTGAAGACTGCGGGTTACGCCTATGACTCGCTCTGCACAAAACGCGCCGCTCTTCGGCGGTTTTTACTCTGGCGACAACACCGAAAATCTCCCGGTAGTTCGGATCTTCTGATAGATGCAAGCATGCTGCGTGCATTTCTGTTTGATCGCACGCAGGGCCGTTCCAGCGAATTTGTCCGGTTGCTGTCCATAAGCCTCCGCTCCTTTCTGCACTTTCTCCACGCGCAGGGCGAAATCAGCCACGACCTGACCGCCGCTGTTCCGACGGTGCGCCGGTGGACCCAGCCTGATATTCCCAGAAAGCTGACGCCCGAGGAGGTGGATCGTGTCTTGAATGCGCCGGATCGGAATACCGCAACTGGGCGCCGTGATTTCGCGATCTTGCTCTTGCTTGCAAGACTGGGGCTTAGATCCAGCGAAATACTTGCATTGGAACTGGGAGACATCCGTTGGCGGACAGGCGAAATCCTTATCCGTGGCAAAGGAGGTCGACGAGATCTCTTACCATTGCACCGAGACGTCGGAACCGCACTTGCCGGGTATCTGCGTTTGGATCGGGGTGTTCGACCGGCGCAAAGGGTCTTCTTACGAGCGTATGCCCCGCGCGTGCCGCTGTCTGGGCCGGCGAGCATCGGCCATATCGTGCGTCACGCAATGGCGCAGGCGGATGTTGAACGCCCAAAGCAGATCGCAGCACATCTGTTCCGTCACACCCTGGCCAGTCGCATGCTCCAACAGGGGGCCAGCCTCCGGGACATCTCTGAGGTCCTTCGCCATCGGTCACCCGGCACCACGGAAATTTACGCCAAGATAGATATGCGATCACTCAATGAAGTGGTTCGTCCTTGGCCGACGAAGGGAGGTCTGCAATGAAATCCCTACAACACCATTTGAACGAATACGTTGACGCAAGACGGTCGCTGGGAACTCGACTTGAGGAATCCGCCAAAGCGCTCTGTCTGTTCGTTAGATTCCTGAGGCGCAGAAAGGCTCGTTTCATTACGATCCAACTTGCTTTGGAATGGTCCCAGCAATCTCGGCCGAACGTACAACGAGCAACTTGGGCACGAAAGCTGTCGATGGTTCGACAGTTTGCCCGCTGGATGAGCGTCATAGAATCACCTACACAGTCGAATGGAGCGCTGACCTTCAAAACTGGAATACGGAAGGTGTCACCTACTCGGCACCGGATGCCAACGGTTACCGCACGGCGTGGTTCTCGGGGGCTGATCCTAAATGCTTCATGCGCCTCGCGGTCAGCCCTTGATTTTGGTAATGAAAACACGGTCAGCGTCATCAGAGCCGTTTGAGGGCTCCACCCATTTCCTGTTTTAACCTAACCGAGAAGGGAATCGAGATCGACAAGCAGGGACTGGATGAGGTCGGTGCCGCGAAGGTCGGTGGTGGTTCGCCAGTTGTGAGTGACGGCAATGCGGTCGATGGCGGGTTTGAGCGTGCCGAGCGCGTCGCGGATCATGATGGCTTGGAAGTGTTCGGATTTCGCGTCGAGATCCGGGATGACGAAGGTTTCCGCCAAGCGGGCGATGATGGCGAAGACGGGCATCCAATCAAACCAGGCCGGGAATACGCGTTGGTCCTTCGGGCTGCCTTGAGGAGCGAGCAAGAAGTGCCACGAGTCCCCAATGACCCGATAGATTTTCTCCCGACCCTGGCGCGAGGAAAGAATTTGGCAGGACTCTTCCATTTCGTTCAACGTGAGCTGGACGGACTTGATGAAATAACCGGTGTCACGCGCGATGGCAGCGGGGTTCCCGCTGCCGTGGACGAGCAGCCAAGCAAAGATTTCCGCGCGGGCGTTCACCCCGAAAAAGGCGCGCAGAAGGAAGATCAGATTTCCCCGCGCTCTAGTGTCCGGCAATTTGCTCATGCCGCGATGTTCGACAGGACTCCGCAAAAGGCCGGCCGCCTTGAAATCAGGATCGGGATCACCGAACACGGGCAGATAGCCGCCGGTGGCGGAGAAGAACAAGGGTTCCGGCTCGACATCCGCGTTGGCGGGCTGGCCGATACCGCGCCATTTCCGGAGGGCGGATTGTTTGCCGACAATGCTTCCAATAGCGGCGAGCACGCGGTCATCGGCGATGCCGGGCCACTGCTCGTGGAGGGATTGTAAACGCAGGACATTGATCCGGCGACCGTAGCGGACCAGCCAATCGATCGACTCGTCCATCAGGCGTGGGTCGTAGCGACCGAAACGTGAGGTTGCGAGAACCAGTGCCTCGGGATCGATCATCCAGCCGTCATTCGAGCGCACTCCACCGGCGACACCGATGGAGGACCACTGGTGCCAGAGAAAATTGACGGCCAATTCGTCAAGGTGTCGTTTGGTATCGGGAAATGAGGTGGCCATGGTCAAGGTGGTTGAGAACGTCTTTGAGTTTCGGGTGGGTGGTTTGTCCGAGAATTTCTTTCAGGATCCAATCAAGGTGGCGGCGAGTTTCCTCCTCGTTGGGCTGAAGCGCGGTGAGATCCGTCAGATCGCGGGGCTCGTTACGATCCAGCGCTGCGTGGAGTTTGAGCAAGATGAGACCATCTCGACGGATGAAGCTGACCCTCAGCCGTGAGCCATAAGAACGGGTGTCGAAACTCCACCAGATCAGCTCTGGCAACTGGTCGCGGCCGAGGAAGAGGGACATGGAGCTGTTCAGCCAGTTTGGGGCTAGATCCAGCTCCCTCGCCACCCGGACGACGGCTTCCGTGAGCACTGCGGGCAAGGGATGGGCACGCGTGTCACCTCCATCCAGGGCAATCACATCGACGTCGTGGGTGTTGCGGGAGGTGATTTTCTGGGCCAACAAAGCGCTTCCGCCCGCGACGACAAGCGAAATGGAAACCCCGGCTTCCTCAAGCAGAGCGCCGAGAAGTTCCAACGCCTCATGCAGTTGCTTTTCCGTCAGTTGTTTCATAAAGTAGCGTTATTTTATCTCAATTCGGACTATTTTGCAAGGTTTTAATATTAAAATCTTAGATGAGCTCCGTTTTCCCATCAAATAGCCCTCATCTGCCTGCTGTCTCGTCATTTTCTTGTCATGTGCCCTCTCTCTTGTAGCCAAGGGAGAAGCGAGGGAGGTATTGCTTCGCGCGGCTTAGCCAAGAAGTGTCACCAATTGATGACGTTTTCCATGTTGCGGTCTGCTGGTTCAGATCAGGATCTTTAGTTCAGAAAACAACTTCTCAAGGTCTTCCCAAGAGGGTTTCTCCATTTTGGCAATTCGTAGTTTACCAAGTCACCGACCAAGTCACCGACCAAGTCACCGACCAAGTCAAATTCCCAAATTCAGCCTGAAAAATCGGG
This sequence comes from Akkermansiaceae bacterium, assembly GCA_903906515.1. Classification (GTDB taxonomy): domain Bacteria; phylum Verrucomicrobiota; class Verrucomicrobiia; order Verrucomicrobiales; family Akkermansiaceae; genus Luteolibacter. The sequence goes on along the minus strand of CAIVKO010000194.1, from coordinate 10,682 downwards.
GCTTGATTCGTTGTTAAAACCATGCATTCTTTTCAACATGAAAGTCGCCACGGCCACAAACCAATCCCAGCAGATCCTGCGCCGCATCAAGGCGAAGGGAAGAGGTTGGGCGTTTACCCCCCATGATTTCGCCGATTTAGGGGATCCCCGCGCCATCGGCATGACGCTCACCCGCCTTACGCGCAGCGGGAAAATCCGGCGCATCGGCCACGGTCTTTATGACGTGCCCCACAGTCACCCGATCCTCGGACAAGTGGGCGCTGGAACGGATTCCGTGATCGATGCCATCGGAAGAAAGCGGAATTTACGGATGCTGCCCTCCACCGCCACCGCGGCCAACCAACTTGGGCTCAGCACCCAGGTTCCCGCCCGGTTGGTGTATCACACCGACGGCGCTCCAACCCGTGTGATGCTGGGAAACCTTCAGATTGATCTCCGCCGGAATACCGGTCGCATGCTGGCGCTCGCCGGTCGCCCCAGTGGACTCGTGGCACAGGCACTGCGCGACGTGGGGAAAGATCATGTCAATGCTGGTCATCTCCAGCGGGTTCGTGATCTACTTCCCGCATCGGCCCGCAAACAACTCCTTCAGGACATCTACTTGGTTCCTGCGTGGATGCGCCCACATTTCAAAGAAATTTCCCGCGACGATGACTGATGATCCTTACCTGAAACTCAATCGCCGCGAACGCGCAGAACTGCTGGATGAAGTTTCCCGCAGGCGGAATCTCGCACCCGCCATTCTGGAAAAAGACTATTGGGTCTGCCTCACACTGGGTGCTCTCTTTTCCTTGCCGAAAATTGGCGACCATCTGGTTTTCAAGGGTGGCACTTCGCTTTCCAAGGTTTACGGACTCATCGACCGATTTTCCGAAGACGTCGATGTTTCCTTTCATCGCGACTACCTCGGATTCGGTGATAACCATGATCCGGAAGCCGCCAGCTCTAACAAACAACAGAAATCTCGCATCGAGGAACTTCAAGCTGCTTGCGTCACCTGCATTCGGGAAAGTTTGCTGCCGGCCTTGAGTGCGAAAATGGCAACCATCCTCGGCACCACGGGGTGCTGGACCATCGAAGTGGACGCGCAAGACCCACAAACCTTGCTTTTTCACTATCCTGTTTGCTGGAAGCGGGCCTCGGTACCGCAACGGGTGTGGACATGGAGTTTCTCGTAGATGCGGCGGACCAGTGTATGGACGGTGTTGAACCCGAGGTTCAAATCGGCGGCGATTTCCTTGTATGCCTGGCCATGGGCGAGCAAGCGCAGCACGTCGAATTCCCGGTCGCTGAGACGCTCCACGTCAGGCGACTGGGGTGGCACTCCGTGAAACGTATCGACGATGAGGCGGGCGATGTTGCGGTTCATCGGCGAACCACCGGCGGCCACCTCCCGGATGGCCTGCAAGAGTTCCGTGTGGGAGGCGCGTTTCAACAGATAGCCGGTTGCGCCCGCCGCCAAGGCCTTGAAGATCCGGTCGGCATCCATGTAAACTGTGACCATCACAAACTGCGTGGCCGGGAGCAGTTGTTTCAACTTCCTCACGCATTCGATGCCACACTGCCCCGGCAAGTTGATGTCCATCAACACCACGTCGGCGGGGTGTTGCGGCAGGTCAGCCAGCGCGGATTCGGCGTCGGGGTAGGTGCGTCCGAGTTTCATGCCCGGAGCATCGCCGATGCGCTCGGCCATGATCTGTCGCACCGGGGCGTAATCTTCAACGATGGAAACGAGGATCGGCATGGCTTAAGACTCCCAGACTGTCCGCCGTGAGGCGAGAATGAGGCACAGTGCTTTCGAGACTGGCAATGGCACCGCGCTCCCAATGGCAGTTAACGTAGCGGCGCGTTGATCAACCGGGAACACCTATAATGGGTGACAAACGGGTGACAAGCGCGACGGCGTCTGTGGAGCCTTAGCCCTCCTGCTGGCGCGGTTGGCCGGATTGATGGAATCGGGCCACGGCTTCGCGCCGGGTGTGGACGTGGAGTTTCTCGTAGATGCGGCGGACGAGCGTGTGGACGGTGTGAAAACTGAGGTTCAAGCCGGCGGCGATTTCCTTGTTGCACTGGCCGCGGGCGAGCAAGCGCAGCACTTCAAGTTCACGGTCACTAAGTCGCTCCACATCGGGCGACATGGGTGGCGCGGTGTGGAACTTTTCGACGATGAGGCGGGCGATATTGCGGCTCATCGGCGAGCCGCCGGCGGCCACCTCGCGGATGGCTTGCAAGAGTTCCATGTGGGTCGAGCGTTTTAACAGATAGCCGGTCGCGCCCGCGGCCAAGGCCTTGAAGATCCGGTCGGCATCCATGTAGACCGTCACCATCACAAACTGCGTGGCTGGCAGCAGCGCTTTCAACTGCCGCACGCACTCGATGCCGTTGAGCCCCGGCAGGTTGATGTCCATCAACACCACATCGGCGGGGTGTTGGGGCAAGTCCGCCAGAGCGGTTTCGGCGTCGGGATAGGTGCGCTCGAGTTTCATGTCGGGTGCCTGACCCACGCACTCGGCCAAGAGTTGGCGCAGCGGTTCGTGATCTTCAACGATAGAAACGAGGATTTTCATGATTTATGGCTCCCAAGGTAACTCAAAGACCACCCGCGTGCCGCGACCTGGCGCACTATCCATGGTGCAGTGCCCGCCAACCGAAGCAAGCCGCGCCTGCATGTTGGCCAAGCCATTGCCGCCCCCGGCACGGGGAGCAACGGACGGATCAACACTGAACCCTATGCCGTCATCTTCGACACACAAGGAAAATCCATCCGACCGCACCGTCAGGCTGATACACACACGCCGCGCGGCGGCATGGCGAACAAGATTGTTCAGCGCCTCCTTGAAGGCGAGAAACAGGTCGTGCCGGACCTGGGCCGAGATCGGCCAGCACGGCAAAGGACTGGGGAACTCCACACAAGACTGCAGGTCGGTTGATTCGAGAAATTCCTGCGCGTAAGCATCCAGATACATCGCCATTTGGTCGAACCGGTCGTGGCGTGGATTGACCGCCCACACGATCTCATCCATCGTCTGGGTCATCGCCAGCGCCACTTCGTGGATTTTCCCCAGATTTTCCTCGCGAGACAGCCTGATCGTGCCGGTCGAATCACTTAACATGGCAATCTGGGTCAAGGTCGCCCCGAGATCGTCGTGAATATCGCGGGCAATACGGGCACGCTCGCGTTCCGTGGCCTGCTGCATCTTGAGACGCTCGATCTGGCGTCTGTGCCGCCGCCGCCAGACTAAGAGGATTGCAGTTGAGAACAGCCCGGCGGCTGAAAGCGTGCCGGCCACGCGAAACCAAACCGTCTCCCACCAGTATGGCTCGGCGATCAGTTCCAGCGCTGCGCCGGTTTCGTTCCAAACGCCATTGCTGTTGCAAGCAGCGACTTGAAAACGATAGTGGCCTGGCGGTATTTGGGCATAGCTGGCCGACCGCCGCGTGCCAGCCTCGACCCAGTCGGCGTCCAAGCCGCGCAACCGGTATTTAAACCCGATGGCCTCCGGCTTGATAAATGTCAACGCCGTGAAATCAAACGCAACTTGTTGCCGCTGACCGGGTGCCAGGTGCAAGTGCGCATCTCCTTGGCACAATTCGAGCGGCGCGGGGGAAGGTGAGGATGCAAGGGTGCCACCGGCCCCATAGGCCGCCACAATTTTGCCATTGACCGTCACCCGTTCGATCAGCACCGGCGGTGGTTCGGTGTTATCTTTGAGGTTATCAGAATCCACGACAGCCACCCCGGACTGCATCGCGAAGAGCAAGCGGCCATCCGTGCCGCGCTGCGCTCCCGGCCAGGCGTCATAACCGGCCTGCAACTGCGGCAAACCATCATTGCGCCCGTAGGCCTCCGACCAGATCCGCTTGGTCCGCCCGTTCGCGAAGTCGTCCAATTCCTTTTCACGCACGCAGAAGAGGCCGCGGTTAGCCGCGAACCACAACCGACCGTGACTATCGGGCAGGATGTTGGAGATATAGTTGTCATACAGTCCGTGCTCCATCCGGTAATGGCTGAAACGACCGGCTTTAAGCCGCCCCAAGCCCTGGCCGCCATAGCCGATCCAGAGGCTGCCATCCGGAGTGCCCAGCAGACAGCGGATTGCGCCCGCCCCCGCGAAAGTGCTGGCGGTTTCGTCAGTCAGCTTGTTCACGCGCACCCGCAGCAGCAGGCCCTTGGTCGTCGCCGCCCAGCAGTCTCCGGCGGAATCAATGGCCAAGGTCACGACCGGCCCGCTGCCGAGAGGCAGATGGAAGGTTTCAAACTTACCGTCACGCCAGCACTGCAAGACCTGCCGTTGACCGTCGGGCCCATTGGTGCCAATCCAAACCTCGCCGGATGCGGTCGGCAGCAGTGCGTTCACCTGGTTGCCGGCCGTGCCGTTCGAGTTGACACCCAAGCCGTTCACCGCGCTGAGGCTCTCCGTAACCGCCCCGTCTTTCCAGTGGAACAAGCCATTGTATTGATTGCCGATCCAGACGCCGCCTTGGAAATCCGCAGCCACGCATTTGGAGAGGCGGACGGACCATCCGTCTTTCGCAGACAAGGCTGTCCAGCCATGGCCCGCGTTCCGCAAGACTTCACCGTTTGGCCAGAGGACCGCCCACATCACCCCGGCGGTATCCTGACAGATCGAGTCCACCGGCGTGAACTGGGTAGCGGGACTGATAGCCAACAAATCCACGATACCGGGCTTCAATTGGCTTAAGCCGCCACCGCGTGTACCGACCCACAAATTCCCCTCACGGTCCTCCACAAGGATAAGGATGGTTTGCTGGGACATGGTCGCTGTGGCCACTCCAGCATGATCGAAACGGAACAACCCCGCCTCCCGCGTTCCGAGCCACAGGAATCCGTCACGGCCTTCGTGAAATGCCGTCGGGGTCACCAAGGGCGTATCCGCTGGCAAAGTGCCTAATTTCAATGGTTCACCGCCCTCGGTGTATCTCCAGACTTCCCCATCCTTGTAACCCCAGATCCCTCCGGAACGGCAACCGGTGATAATCCGGAAAGGTAACTCCCGCAGCGGGTGGAATTTCCCTTCCCGATAGACTCCCACCCAATCCCCACGGGAAAACCACAGTACCCCCATCCCATCCACTACCAATCGGCAGCCCCCTCCCGCAGGCAAGCCATCCGCCTCGGTAAACGAACGCACCCGCCCGTCCTGAATGCGCAAAACCCCGCCGCCGCCGTAGACCACCCAGACGGCGCCTTCAGCGTCTTCCATCATGAACCGGTCTCCAACGTCCTCCGCCGCGTGTTCCGCGCCGACCACCGTCGTCGCGCGCCCCTGGTCCACGCACACCACCACCCCCTGATCCTTCGCAATCCATAATCGCCCGCGCTTGTCAGCTAACACAGTCTTGCAGCCGCCCGCCTGGGTTCCGTCCGTCGGCACCGACCAGGGTCGGAATTGCACACCGTCGAAACGCACCAAGCCCGTCTTGGTGGTCACCCACAGGAATCCATCGGGCGATTGGGTGATCCCGATCACCGTATTGTCCGGTAATCCCACGTCGGACTGCCAGTTGCGAATAAACCACGACGGTTTCGCCGAAGCTAGCGGCGCGAGCACCGTAACTACCACCCCCAGGCACACGAGCCAGCGCCTGGGGAGAAGGAAATTCGTGGTTTTGTAATTCCGGCAGTTCACTGGACTTTCAGTATTCCCTCACCCTTGATGAACTTGGGAACGGTCGCCGCGCTATAGGTGCCGGCAGGTTGGAGTTTGCCATCGAGTGTGAGTTTGGAGATACGCATTTCTCCTTTGAAATTCAAGACAAGAATCGCGCCGTCGGCAACCGAGACGTCCGCCTTGTCGCTAAGGCCCTTCGCATTCGTGAACGACAGCGTGCCCATAGTCACCGTCGTCGGGCCGGTGTAGGTATTGATGCCGGACAGCGTCCAAGTGCCGGTGCCGGATTTGGTGAGCGAGGTGAACGCTTGGTTCTTACGGTCATAGACGTTGTCAATGTTGAAGGCGAGTTCGCCGGTGCCTGCGCTGGAGCCGGCCAGGACAACGGTTTTATTTGCGGCAAAACCAGACATCACGAAGGGGTTGGTGAATTTCAACAGGCCGGTGCCGGATTGATCCAAAGTGATGATGTCGCCGCCACCGGGAAAGTTGAGGTTGCGGTCGGTGGTTTCGCCCTTGCCGGTATACATCAAGGTGGCGCCGCCACTGATCATGATCTCGGCATCGGCGTCGGTTTTCGGCGCGCCCAGACTGCTGCTGGCTTTACCTTTCACCACACTGTTGAACGAATCGATACTCAGGGTGCCGCCGGTGATGATGGTCCTGCCGGTGTAGGTGTTTGCGCCAGAAATCTTCAATGTTCCTGCGCCGCTTTTCCTGATCAACACACTGCCGCCGCCCGGACCTTTGGAATCCATGATCGTACTGGAAAGCTCCTGCACCGTCGTGGCCTTGCTCGTATCCAGCCCGAAGGTGGCGCCAGCCATCAGACCGTTGTTATTAACGCCGGTGGCGATGTTTTTGAGCATGGTTCCGGCCTGCGCAGCGGTGAATTCGCCTGGGCCGCCGACATGCAACAGCAGTTCACCTGCCGCCCCATTGACGCTGATATTGGCCGGGGTCCAGCGAGTGACATCATTGTTGTAGAGCGACGACACGACTTCCAGGACTCCCGCCTCAACCTTGGTGACTCCTGTGTAGGTGTTGCGTCCGACCAGCTTGAGCGTCCCGCTCTTGAACCCCTGTCCGGCAACCTGCGCGGTCAGGGTGATTCCGCCGGATCCGCTGATGCCAGCTTCCATGTTATTGAACTCCAAGCGTTCGTTCGTGTCGATCTTGGTGTCCGCATTCAACTTCACGGGCCCGCTCCAGCAGGCCTCGCCACCACCGGAAAAACATCCACCGTTAGAAGTGAGAGCGTTGGTCACCGGGGCGCCGCCGAAACTGATGACCCCGCCTTTATTGACCGTGACAGGACCCGTGCCAATCCCCTTCGGATTGACGGCCAGACAACCGTCATTGATGGTGGTTCCACCACTGTAGGTGTTGGTTGCATTGCTGATATAAGCCGTGTGTGGGCCGTTCTTGATCAAGCCACCCGTGCCGGAGATGGCACCCGGAATGAATACACGCGTATCATCGGTTTCAAGTCCGTCGATGGTAAAATCCGCATCGAGCCGCAGCGGTGCTTTGATGGTGACCTCCGCGCGATTCTGGCTGTTCATGCAGGGCAAGGCACCATGCGATTTGCTCTTGGAAAATACCAGCGTGCCTTTCGATGTCAGCGTCAGGGCCGAACTGCCGATATTGAGCTGGTTGAGCACAAAATCATCCGCCACTTCCCTCGTCACCTCGTAATTGCCTCCTATATAGAAATTGAGGATGGTGTCCGAGTTGCCCCCTGCGGCAGGCGCTGCGGCCGTGCCCAGATTGGTCTTCCATTTCGAGGCGTCATCTAACTTACCGGCCTGATTCGTTGCCCAGGTATAGTACATGGGTGACGGAGTCTTGACCACCTGCACGACATAATCCTTGGTCGATTTGTCCTGGGCGGTGATGGTGTAAGTCTGCGGCTTGGTGAAATCCCTGGCCGTGCCCGAGGGCGGATTTGAAGTGGCAAAACGCGCCAGGTCAAAGGTCGGAGCGAGCTTCGTCACATCGGTGGACTCGGGAACAAACAGCGTGAGCGTGGTACCATTGACTGCAGCATAGACGGAATCCGGCAAGCGTAAACGCCAGATAAATTTGCACGTCCAGGCCGCAGTGAGTTCAACGGGGAAGGTGTAACCTCTCAGCTCACGCTTCCTGCGGACAAAAGGCTTGTCGTCCTTGACCCGCAGCTCAGGACCGGGATTGGCGAGCTTCTCCTGGGTGGGGGGAAGTTTCGCAGCTTTTTCCGTATCGATGTACTGGGCCAGGTCGCGCATGGCGATGACATGGTAATTGTTATCCTTGCAGTAATCGACCATGTCTTCGAACAGATCCGGATCGGTTCCGCAAGCGGCATGTTCCATATCCGGCGTACCATGGAAAGTGAGTACCACCACCTGGCCGGCCGTGGCCTGTTGGACCGCACTGATGAAACCCTCGATCGTCATGCCCACGCCGCCCACAGCAAACGACGGGACGTCCAGCGGGTGGTCCACGGTGGGGCGATAGACACGGCCATAGCCGCCGCGTCCAAAAGTATATCCCCAGCTGCTTAAGAGCGGATAGAATTTCGTATTAATGACATAGAACGGCCACGCGAGCGTGGTGGTTTTGGGGATCCGGTTGGCGATGGCTTCGTCTTCCAGGGTCCAGATATAGGCCTGGAGTCCACCTTCATCGGTCATGGATAACATACCATGGCCGCGGGTGTGGTTGCCGATCTCGAAACCGTCATCGGCCATGCCCTTGATTTGCCGCCACGTCATGTACCAGTCCTTGCGCTCGCGGAATCCATAGGCGTCCGAAACATAGAACGTGCCGCCAAAACCATGCTTCTTGAGGTACGGGGCGGCGATCGTCGCATTGCTGGCACAGCCATCGTCGAAGGTGAACACCACGGTCTTGTCCGGGATGGGCTTCTTGATAATCCCGGTGGGATCATCGGGGGTTGCGGCCGCTGCCCAGCCAATCGTCGCTCCAGCCAGAAGCATGGCACCCATCATTTTCATTCCTGTTTGTTTCATCATGGTGATTGTCTTTCGTTTAATTGTCGTTAGATTGTATTCTTTCACTTTGCTCCGGAGTAGCCAAGCGCCCGGGGCCTCATTTTCCTTCGTTCTTTAAAATCCCCTCACCCTTGATGAACTTGGGAGAGGTTGCCGCGCTGTAGCTGCCGGCAGGTTGGGGTTTTCCATCGAGAGTGAGTTTGGAGATATGCATTTCCCCTTTGAAGTTCAGGGCAAGGGTCGCGCCGTCGGCCACCGAGACTTCCGTCTTGTCGCCAAGACCCTGCGCATTCGTTAGCAGCAGCGTGCCCTGCTTCACCGTCGTCGGGCCGGTGAAGGTGTTTTTGCCCGAGAGCGTCCAGGTGCCGGTGCCGGATTTGGTGAGCGAGGTGAACGCCTTGTCCTTGCGGTCATAGACATTATCGATGTTGAAGGCGAGTTCGCCAGTGCCGGCGCTCGAACCGGCGAGCACGATGGTTTTGTTTTCGCCAAAGCCGGACATCACGAAGGGGCCGGTCAGTTTCAGAAGGCCGGTGCCGGATTGATCCAGGGTGATGGTGTCGCCAGCACCGGGCAGGTTGAGATTCCGGTCGGTGGTCTCGCCCTTGCCGGTGTATAGCAGGGTGGCGCCACCACTGATCATGATCTCGGCATTGGAGGCGGTTTTTGGCGCGCCCAGGCTGCTGTTAGTTTTTCCTTTCGCCAAGCTGTTGAACGAATCGATGCTCAGGGTGCCGCCGGTGATGATGGTCTGGCCTGTGTAGGTATTGGCACCTGATAGTTTCAAGGTTCCAGCGCCGCATTTCTTGATCGACACGCTGCCGCCGCCCGGACCTTTGGAATCCGTGATCGTGCCGGAAAGTTCCTGCACCTTGGTGGCCTTGCCCGTATCCAGGCCGAAGGTGGCACCAGCCATCAGGCCGTTATGATTGACGCCGGTGGTGATGTTTTTGAGCATGGTTGCGGCCTGCGCGATAGTAAACTCCCCCGCCCCGCCGACATGCAACCGCAGTTCACCCGCCTCCCCGCTCACGATGATATGTGCCGGGTTCCAGAGCGCCGGGTTATTGCCGTAGAGCGACGACATGACTTCCATGAGCCCCTGATCAACCTTGGTAACTCCCGTATAGGTATTGAGTCCGAAAAGTTTGACCGTTCCGCACTTGAACCAATGATCCTGTGGCTGCCAGGTCAGAGTAAGGCCGCCGGGACCGCTAATACCGCCTTCCTTGTTATTGAATTCCAAGGATTCGTAGGTGTCGACATGGGTCTCCCCAGTCAACTTCACGGGTCCATTCCAAAACGCATTGTTGCCACCGGAAATACGTCCTCCGTTAGAGGTGAGAGCGTTCGTCACCGGAGGACCGGTACCTTTGTGGGAGTCGAAAGCAATGGTCCCTTTACCGTTCAATGTGACCGGGCCAGTTCCCAAGCCTTGGGTATGCAGGGAGAGGAGGCCTTCATTGATGATGGTGCCGCCGGTGTAGGTATTGACCCCGTTGATGATGTAGAGCCGGTGCGGGCCGTTCTTGATCAAGGCACCGGTGCCAGAGATGATGCCGGGCAGGATGACGCGCGTGTCGTCGGCTTCGATTCCATCCACGGTCAAATTCGCATCAAGCCGGATCGGTGCTTTGATGCTGACCTCCGCGCGATTCTGGCTGTTCATGTAGGGCAAGTTGCCACGCGTTTTGCTCTTGGCGAAGACCAGCGTGCCTTTGGAGTTCAGCGTCAGGGAAGAGCTGCCGATATTGAGCTGGTTGAGCACCAAATCGTCTGCGGCTTCCCGGGTCACCTCGTATTTGCCCGCCGTATAGAAATTAAGAATCGTCTCGGCACTTCCGCCCGCGGCAGGGGTCGCAGCCGTACCAAGGTTGGTCTTCCATTGCGCGGCGTCAGCGAACGCCCCGGAATTGTTAGACACCCGGGTGAAGTGCATGGGCGCTGCGGTCTTGACCACCTGAACGGTGTATTCCTTGGTCGACTTGTCTTGGGCGGTGATGGTGTATTTCTGAGGGGTGCTGAAGTCCCGCACTGTACCCGAGGCCGGAGT
>CAIVKO010000193.1 GCA_903906515.1 Akkermansiaceae bacterium | reverse complement strand
CTGCCGCCTGCATTCCAACTGCTCGATGTGACGATTCCCAAATGCAGGCCCAGGCGGTCGGCCTGCTCGATGGCATGGTTGATGGACTTGAGCGATTCGGGGCCGAGAAAGGCCGGGCCTGCAGGGACCGGTTCTTCGGGAAGCGGATGAATGACACCGATGTCCCAAATCTCCGCGCCTGACATACCCTTCGCTTTCATTTCTTCGAGTTCGCGGGTGATTTCGGGCAAGTCGACGTTGCCATTCAACCAGTCCCAGAATGCTCCGGGACGTGCTTCCATTGGCGGGTCACGAAACAAGGCTGGCGATGGTTCGCGCTCTGCCGCCGGGCTGGCGCGGGCGATCACGAATTCGACGAGTTCCTGACATTGGAAAAAGCCATCCCAGACATCGTGGCCATGGCCGGGTGGAATCCGCATGCGCATGGATCCACCCAGTTCGCGGTATCGGCTGGCGAGTGTGGCGGAGTTGACTTCCAGCGGCACCACCTTGTCACTGTCGCCGTGGATGTGAAAGATGGGCACCCCGGCCTTCGCTAGCGGGGCTAGGCGGTCGATCGGGTTATGTTGAGTGAGTTGTTCTTTGAGTTGTGAAGCAGTTAGGCCATAAGCGCCGCACGCCTTTTCGAGGCCTGGGTAACTGCGGAGATCGCAGACCGGATAGATGCCGGCGATGCCGCCTACCGACTCCGGGTGTTCGACCGCCCAGTTGTAAAGCATCAGACCGCCACGACTGCGCGCAAGCAGGCACGGCTTGCTGCTGAACCCGCGGTGGTCGACGAGTTCCCTATACAAGGCGGTGAAATGCGTGCGTCCCTGCGGATTGCCATATGATTCGCCGACATCCACGCCAGCCACAGCGATGCCTGCGGCGAGGAAACGTTCGAACATCCAGCTTTCGCGTGCTTCTGGGAGCTTGGGCAAGGTGGGTGCATAGCACACCCATGGAGTGGGACGCCCCGCGCGTCGGTTCTCGGCAGCTGGAAGCATGACAAAGGCAGTGCAGCCATCGACCTCGAACACTTCCCCCTGAATTGGCAATGGCTTCTTGGTCCCGTTTTCCACTGTGGTTGAAGCGGCAGCAGTGGCATGTCCGGGTTGTTCGGCGGCGCAAATGAACGGGCAGAAAACGGTGAACCCGATGATCAGCATTGCGGAAGTTGCCAAAAGCGGTTTATTCATGGTGTGTAAATTATTCCTTATCTTCCGTAATCAGATCACGGTCCCTTTGGTGCTTCAGTTCCGTGCGTGATCGTTTGACTTGGTTTTTCTCGCCTTCGGCTGCCTCCGGAGCAAGGGCCCGGTCAAGCGCCTGGCTGCCATTGGCAGGGTATCGAATTGTTGTTCGAGATCCGTTCATGCGGGTTCTCCGGCATGCAGGGTTGGGGCAAACAGGAGGGCGATTGCGATGGTGGCTCGCAGGGGAGATTTCACCTTCATTTTTTGTCCATGCAACTTACGGACGCAGGAGGTTCCATGCCGTGACCAGGGCTTTCAGGCCGGCCATTTCGATCGATGGGTCCACGCCCGCGCCCCAGAGAAGGCGGCCGTCGTCGTGTTGGACCTGGACATAGGCGGCGGCGCTGGCATCCGATCCGCCGCGCACAGCGTGGGAGCGGTAATCGGTGACTTTGAAATCCTTGAGGCCGATGCTGGTGAGCGAGTGGACGAAGGCGTTGATCGGCCCGTTGCCGAGGCCTTCGATGTGTTGCGATTCGCCGTGGAGGAGGATGCTGGCCTCGCACTTCACTTGGCCGCGTTCGCCGACTTGGTGGATGAGTTCGTAATCGACCACATCCAGCGGACTGGCGACATTGACAAACTCGCGGAAGAAGACCTCGCGGATTTCATCGATGGTGAGTTCGCGACCCATTTCATCGGCGAAATCATAGATGCGTTTGCCGACCTGCGGGTGCATGGTCTTGGGCAGTTCAAAGCCATGCTCGCGGTCGAGCACGTAGGCGACGCCGCCTTTGCCGGATTGCGAGTTGATGCGGATGATCGCCTCATACGAGCGTCCGATGTCCTGCGGATCGATGGTGAGGTAGGGGACTCCCCACGGGACATCCGGATTTTTGGTGAGTTCGTTGCAGCGGAGGTCGAGGCCTTTTTTGATCGCATCCTGGTGGGATCCGGAAAACGCGGTGAACACGAGTTCACCGGCGTAGGGTTGGCGCTCTGGCACGTTGAGCCGTGTGACGCGTTCGTAAATCACACGGATCGATTGCAGGTCGGCGAAGTCCAGGCCGGTGGCGATGCCGTGGCTGTTGAGATTGAGGGCAACGGTGACGATGTCGAGGTTTCCGGTGCGTTCGCCATTGCCGAAGAGCGTGCCTTCCACGCGGTCGGCGCCGGCCATCAGGCCGAGTTCGGTGGCGGCCACGCCGGTACCGCGGTCGTTGTGGGTGTGCAGGGATACCAGCACGGATTCACGGTTTTTCAGGTTGCGGCACATCCACTCGATCATATCGGCGTGGATGTTGGGAGTGCTCCACTGCACGGTGTCCGGCAGGTTGATGATCATTCTTTTTTCCGGCGTCGGTTGCCAGATATCGATCACCGCATTGCAGCACTCTAACGAAAAATCAAGTTCGGTATCCGAGAAAGATTCCGGGGAATACTGGAGGATCACCTCGGTATGGGGGATGGTGGGTGCCAGTTGTTTCACCAACATCGCGCCTTCGATGGCGATATCGCGGATCTGCTCGCGCGAGGCGTTGTTGAAGGTCACGCGGCGCTGCAGCGGAGAGGTCGAGTTGTAGATGTGGACGATCGCGCGCTTGGCGCCGTCGATCGCCTCGAACGTGCGGCGAATCAGGTGCTCGCGGGTCTGCACCAGCACTTGTACGGTCACATCCTCGGGGATGCGGTTTTCATCGATCAAGCGGCGGAGGAAATTGAACTCGGTTTCCGCAGCGGACGGGAAACCCACCTCGATCTGCTTGAATCCGACACGGCAGAGCAGGTCGAAAAACTCCAGTTTCTCCTCGATGGACATCGGTTGGGGAAGCGCCTGATTGCCATCCCGTAGATCGACCGAACACCAGACAGGGGTGTGGGAAATAACGGCGTCCGGCCACGTCCGGTCCGGAAGGTGGACGGGTGGAAACGGCCTGTATTTGGCGAGCGAGGATGGATGCATGGCTGAAAACGGGTTGGGATGGGGAGACTAGGCGGAAAATCCGAAAGTGCAATGCTCACTTGATTCAATGGATAACGATGATGGGACGCCGCTCCTTGGCACAAGCGTCGTGCGGAGCTCCGCCCCAAGGGGCAGCGAATCAATCACTGTGGCTGTTTGTTAGATTTCTCCCTTTTCTGGCGGTCGGCGATGCGTTGTTTGGCCTGGCCGTCTAGCGGCCAGTTCGGGTCATCACTGTGGGAGGCGGTCATTAAAGCGGCGGCTTTGGCGACGACGTCGGGATTGGCGGCGGCGAGATTGCTGGATTCGGCCGGATCTTTGGCGAGATCGTAGAGTTCGATGGCGGCTTGGGGGCCGTTTTTTACGGCTTTCCAATCGCCGAAACGAACGGCACGGGTAGGTTTATTGGCCTCGTGGAGTTCCCAGTAGAAGCTATCGCGTTTCGGGGCTGGGCCGCCCTTTAGGAACGATACCAATGAAAGCCCGTCGGTCTTAAAGGTCGCGGGGATTTCTGTGCCGGCGAGTTCTGTGGCGGTGGGGAGGAAGTCCCAGAATGCCCAGGGTTCCTCACTCACGCGTCCGGCGGAGACCACGCCGGGCCAGCGCGCGATGGCCGCCTGTCTGAGGGCACCTTCGTAGAGTCCGCGCTTGTAGCCACGCATACCGTTGCCCGCTTGGTTGAACAACTTGCCGATATCCGATTCCGGTGAAAATGAAGATCCGTTGTCGCCGGAAATCATGACCAGGGTTTTCCGGTCGATTCCGAGTTCCTTCAGCAGGTCCAGCAAACGTCCCACATCGCTGTCGAGACGAGTAACCTGGGCCGCATAGGCTTTTTGTTCGGCAGTCCAGGGTTTGTCCTGATAGATCCCGAGCTTGTCGATTTCGTGGTTCGCATGTGGCAGGGTGACTGCATAGAACAGGAAAAACGGCTGGTCTTTGCGGGCGCGGACCCACTTGAGGACATCGTCCTGGATCAGGCTCTGCGCGTAGGTTTGTTTGCCGCCGTTTTGATTGCCGGGGAGTTCTATGCGCTGGTCGTTGTCGTAGAGGAAGGTGGGGAAATAGGTATGGGCGTGGCGCTGGCAGTTGTAGCCGAAAAAGTGGTCGAATCCCTGTTTGAGCGGGCTGCCGGTGGTATCGAACATGCCCATGCCCCACTTACCCATGCAAGCGGTGGCATAGCCGGAATTTTTCAAGATCTCTGCGATGGTGACTGTTTCCTTAGGCAGCGGGAGTTGGCCTTCCGATCCGATCTCCCAATTGCCGCGCACCGGGCAGTGGCCGGTGTGCAGGCCAGTCATCAGCGAAGACCGGCTTGGCGCGCAGACGCTGGTGCCGCAGTATGCCTGGGTGTAACGCGTGCCTTCCAGCGCCATCACGTCGAGACGCGGAGTCTGGATGATTTTCTGTCCGTAACACCCGAGATCTCCCTGCGCCAGGTCGTCGCTGAGGATGAAAATTATGTTAGGTTTTTCCGCGGCCGTGGCAAGAGCGGCGGTTACGCCGAGGATGGCGGCGGTTTTCAGGAGGGTTTGGATCATGGATTGGAGGATGATTGTGTGGAAATGCCAAGAGAACCGATATGATACGCCCGATTTGTGGTCGGTCTTTCGGGCTGGATGCGCCACAAGACATTTTGTTTTCTCCGTGAAAAAACCTCGGGAAATGAGGTTTTTCGGCTTGGAAAGCACCCGGTCTTCCGAAAAACTGCCGTCCATGTTTATAGGACTTGATTCTTCCACCCAATCGCTCACGGCAGTTATCATCGATCCTTCCTCCGGGAAAATCACCTGCCAACTCTCTGTCAACTTCGGTGCCGATCTCCCGCAATACGACTGCCCCAGCGGATTCATTCCCGGAGGGGCCGATGGCGAGGTGCATTCGAATCCGCTGATGTGGCTTGATGCGCTGGACCTGCTATTCTCGCGCCTTGCTTCGGCCACGGACTTGTCGGCGGTGAAAATGATCGCCGGTTCCGGACAACAACACGGATCCGTTTATCTCGATGACTCCTTTGAATCGCGCCTCGTTGGCTTGGACGTGACACGGACCTTGTCTGCTCAGATTTCACCCTCGCTCACCCGTTTATCCTCACCGATCTGGATGGATACCTCGACCGGTACCGAGTGCGCTGAAATCGCGGCAGCCGTCGGCGGTAACGCGGAAGTCTGCCGCCGCAGCGGATCCATCGCCGTGGAACGCTTCACCGGCCCGCAAATCCGCCGGTTTTTCAAGAACGATCCCGTCGCATACGGTCGCACGCGACACATTCATCTGGTCAGCTCGTTCATCGCATCGGTGATTGCCGGAAAATCCGTTTCCATCGATTACGGCGACGGCGCGGGCATGAATCTACTCAATCTAGCAACTCTCGCCTGGGATACCGGCCTGTTGGATGCCACGGCTCCCGGGTTGTTGGAAAAACTCCCGACTCCTGCGG
>CAIVKO010000192.1 GCA_903906515.1 Akkermansiaceae bacterium | reverse complement strand
TTCGATGATCACATTCCACGGCTCCTTGCCCGAGTGCGAGAGGTGTAGCCCGCGGTGGCGGTATCCTGCGAAGAGATAAGGATCAGAAACGGAACCTGCTGTTAAATCTTCACGCATCCACACCGCACCACGACCGATGACGGGGCCGATGTGGTTGAGTTTGTCCGGTTCTACAAACCACAGGTTGGATTGCGATTGAGGTGCGGCGATTTCGCCCTTGGCTTTGCGTTTGTTGAGGAACTCGGCTTTGGCGGTGTCGTCGCAGCCGAAGACGATCTTGTCATTCCAGCGGCAGAAGTCGCCGATGACTTTGAGGTAGTTGGAACGCGGGCGGATGCCGTGGCTGGATGTTGTAGTGAAGGTTTTCGGAAATTTCCAAAACGTGCCGTGCATGGTCATCAGGAAATCGTTTTCGCCGATGTCGCGGATGCGTGGCCACTCGGTGTTCCAGCCGTGTGCGCCATCGTAGGAATGCGAACCCTTGGGTAGTCGGAAAAAGCTCCAACCGGATTTCGCATCGCGCACGCCGAGCAGCAGCGATTTGAAATCCCAGCCGATCGCCCAGATCGGATCGGTCGCGGGGTTTACGCTGCCGTTGATGCCGCCGGGTCCGGTGATTTCGGTGAATTGATTGCGACGCACCACGGTCCACTTGTCCGCCTTGCCGTCCCACTCGGCGAGCACGCCGGAGGGTAATGTCGGATCGGTGAGTGCGGCTTTGGCGTGGTCGCCGTTGTTAGAATACACATACACGCCCTGTCCGGAGTAGAAGCCCTTGCCGTGATAACCCGGCAGATCCGCTTTGCGCGGGCTGTTTTTGCTTTGCTCATCGCCCCAGAGTTCGGTGACGGCGAGTGATTTCACATCCACTTCATAGATCCCTTCCTCCATGGTCGCGTGGAGGATTTTTCCAGCGGGATCGGTGAGTGAGCGGGCATTGCCGGTGAGGCGTCCGAACATGGCCGTCCAGGGAATCGTGCGCACTTCGCCGGTATTGCGGATCGCGTAAGGGCCGATGAACAACTGCTGGGATTCGCGGTGGATCATCCGGTTGGCGGGAGTTCCGCCGATGGATTCCGGGCGGATGATTTGTTTTAGATTCGGGGTGATTTCGTAGAGTTTGTCGGTGGAGCCCTGCGGTTTGTGCGGTGCGTAGGTGACGACCCAGAGGCGGTCCGCCCACGGCACGACTGCGCCGGTTCCGCATTCGCCCTCGTTGTTGAACATCGCCAATGACGGATAGATGCCGGAAAGCTCGATGGGCTCGGCAGTTGCGGTGGTCGCGAAGACGAGTGAGAGTAGAAGCGGGCGCATGACAGGTATGGAGCAATGTCGTCATACCAGACGTGATGGTGGGCGGCCATCTTACACGTGGTTTTTAGCACCATAACCCGAGCTGCGCTGGAGTATGGAATCAGGAGTTACTATTGTCTGGAGGCTACGGGCAGAATGCCCGTGCCACGTGGCGCGGGCATTCTGCCCGCCGCCTGAAACATCCAAGTTAGTCGGGAGCTGGAGATCACACCGGCAGGGCCAAGGTCGCGATGGTTCCTCCGCCGTCTGCGGGTGTTAGAGTGATGGTGCCGCCGTGAAGTTCGGCGGCCTCCTTGACCAGCGTGAGGCCGAGACCGGTGCCCTTGCGGCCGGAGTTGTGGTGGCGCAGGGAATAGAAACGGTCGAAAATCCTGTCCCGGGCGTAGTCAGGGATGCCGGTGCCGTGATCGCGGATGGTGAGTTCCAACTGGCCGTCCTCCGCGTGCAGTTTGATCTCTATGTCTTGGCCGAGCGGTGAGAAATCGATGGCATTTTCCAGCAGATTGGTCACGGCGGCGCGGAGGATGAAAGCATCGCCACGCAGGATGACCGGTGAGTCGCCGGTTTCTAAGCGTAGATCGACACCTGCGATTTCGGCGAGTGGTTTCGCCTGGTCGATGGCGCGGGCGGTGATATCGCGGAAGTCGATTTCATCGGACGATTCGATCCGAGCGCGGCTCTCGATGGCGGCGAGCTCTAACAACCGGTTGATAAGGCGTTCGCTGCGGGAGGATTCCGCGAGGATGTTTCCGAGGAAGCGTTTGCGGGTTTCCTCCGGCATTTCCTCGCTCATGAGTTCCGCAGCACCGCGGATGGCGGCGAGCGGGCTTTTCATTTCGTGGGTGAGCGTCTGGATGTAGCGCTCGACATATTTGCGGTCTTCGAGCGCGTCTTTCATCGAATCCAGGGCATGGGCGAGCGTATTGACTTCGCGGCCGATGCCGATTCTGGGTTTGGCGGGTCGCTCGCCGCGTTCGATGGCACGGGCGTATTCGGTGATTTTCCCGATAGGGTGGAACAACCAGAGGAAAACCGAGGCGATCAGGAAAAGGATGCCGCCGCCGATCAGTCCGCAAGCGGTGTAGATGATATTCCTCCGCTTTTGGACCAGTGACAGGAGATCGCTCTTGGGTTTGAAAACTGATAGAACTCCGATAGGATGTGCGGGATCACCCACCGGTGCGGCGACATACATGATCGAATAACTCGACGGATCCTCGGGGTTCACAGGGGTGCTGCGTGCTCCGTAGCGACCGGCGAGCGTTTTGCCGACGTCGAGTTTTGACGCGTAGTTTTCACCCACCCTGCGACCTCCGTCGGAGTCGAAAATGACCACGCCATTGGCGTCCGTGAGGTAGGCGTTGATACCGACGCGGTGTTTCAGGTGATCGAAGATTTGCGCATCGAACTTCCGGGAGTGGGCGCCGTCGAATGCCTTGCGGAGGTTGTGGGTGTCGAAGTCATTTTCCTTCATGTCCGCGGTGACCATCTCGGCGAGGATGTTGGCGGTATCGACCATCATTTCCTCGGTGGACTGGAAAGTTTGCGGCTCCACATCCGCGAGGAAATGCCGCGCGAGCTGATAGAAGCCCAGCGTGATGATGAAGGCGATGAAGAAGAGGGTGACCCGGGTGAAGCGCATGAGGGTGGGGGCTGCCGGGCTCAGTGTGGACTGAGGCTGTAGCCGATTCCGCGGCGGGTTTCTATCAGGTTTTCCGCGCCGGGGGAGGCGGCCCGGAGTTTGGCGCGGATGGATTTGATGTGGGCGTCCACGGTGCGGTCGGTCACGGCACCAGGATCCTGCCATGCGTGATCGAGCAGTTGGTCGCGGGTGAAGACACGGCCGGGTTTTTCCATCAGCACGAGCAGCAGTTTGTATTCATGGGCTGTCAGATCCAGCGGTGTTCCGCCGAAATGGATGCGCATGGAGGACGTGTCGTGATGGAATCCTTCACCGGAGTTCACGGGGTTGGTTGCCTTGGTGGCGGCAGGGGAGTTTCCATTTCCCGAGCGGCGGAGGATGGCTCGGACGCGGGCGACGATTTCGCGGGGTGAGAATGGTTTGGTGACGTAATCGTCGCCGCCGAGTTCGAGGCCGAGGATGCGGTCCATTTCACCATCGCGGGCGGTGAGGAAAAGCACGGGGATGGAGCCGGTTTCGCGGAGGCGTCGGCAAACATCCAGTCCGGTCATGTCCGGCAGTCCGATGTCGAGGATAGCGATGTCGTGTGCTTCGCGGGCATTCGCGGCAAGGGCATCCGCACCGGTCAGCGCATGGGTGACGGCGAAACACTCGGTTTCCAGAGCATAGACCAAGGTATCGGCGATGGCCGGTTCATCTTCCACCAACAGGACGCGTGACATGTGCCGATTTGAAACGCTCCCAGTGAAATGCCAATCAAGAAAGCGTAAAAAAACCGATTATCCTTTGTCGTCGGGCGCAACGTGAGGTTTTGGCCGGAATTTTTCGTTCATCATGGAGCAGAAGCCGAAGAGCAGGATGGCCGCCATGCAGCGATAGAACGTCCAGATCGTGTCTTTGTTGGAGGTTAGTCCGTAGTCGTGGAGGCCGACGCCGAGGAAATTCACGTGCCACCATGAGAAGGTGACCACGATGGCGGTGAAGACAGAGGCGAGATGGAGGCCCCACTCGCGCAGGAAACCGCCAAGGCGTGCGTGGAGGATGGACAACGTCCAGAGCACGATGAGCAGGGCACCGTTTTCCTTGGGGTCCCAGCCCCAGAAGCGGCCCCATGAATCGTTCGCCCAGATGCCACCCAGCACGGTGCCCACCAGTGAGAGGAACGAGGTGAAACAAATCATGCCATACACCACACGGGTCAGCGCGCGGCGGAGCGCCTCGTCGCCTTCATCGAGATCAAGTCCCCGCATGAGGACGTATCCGGTGGATAGGAACGCTCCGAGCAGTCCGGCCGAGTATCCCAGGGTGATGGTGATGACGTGGATGGTGAGCCAGTAGTTGGAATTGAGCACGGCGACCAGCGGATCCATGTGGTCCTTGGCATCACCGAGTTCGAACCGGCGGGCGAGCACAATGAGCAG
>CAIVKO010000191.1 GCA_903906515.1 Akkermansiaceae bacterium | reverse complement strand
GGTATTTTGGCGTGCTTGTTCGATGGCAGTTTTGAGTTCCTCCTGGGCTCGCGCGCGGATGGCGGCAACTTCGGTGGTCGCCTCTTGACGTGCCTGTTCGATCAGCGACTTGGCGCTTTCAGAAGCATCTGCCGATAGGGAAGCGGCCCTTGCTTCGGCTTCGAGGCGGGCATTTTCGACAATGTCGCGCGCCTTATTTTCAGCTTCGATTCTTTCGGCTTCGGCTTTTTCCGCCGCAGCTTGAGCGGCGGTGGCTTGAGCGGCGGCGGTTTTGGCTTGTTCCTCAGCGAGTTGTTTGGCCTGAGCAGCGGCGCGTTTTTCCTCCTCGGTCCGCTGTTTGGCCTGCGCCATCGTCTTGGCTTCCTCCTCGGCGTGGGCTTTTGCGGCTGCGGCGGCTTCGGCTTGTGTGGCGGCTTCGAGGCGGGCCTTCTCTGCGGCGGCGGTCGCCGCCCGGGCATCTTCCTCAGCTTTTGCACGGATCAGGGCAGCTTCGGATTCCGCTTGCTTGCGGGCGTTTTCCGCCGCGGTCGCCGCTTCTGCAAGCGCCTTGGCCTTGATTGCCGCCAATTCCTGTTCGGTATTTTGGCGGGCTTCCTCGATGGCGGTTTTGAGTTCCTCCTGGGCCTTTGCGCGAATGGCGGCAACTTCGGATGTTGCTTCCTGGCGTGCCCGCTCGATCAGTGACTTGGCACTTTCAGAAGCATCTGCCGATAGGGAGGCGGCTTTGGCTTCTGCGGCGGCTTTGGCTTCTTCTGCGGTTTTGGCTTGTTCCTCAGCGAGCTTTTTGGCGGCGGCGATGGCGCGTTCTTCTTCCTCGGTCCGTTGTTTGGCCAGTGCCAGAGCCTTGGCTTCCTCTTCGGCGCGGGCTTTGGCTAGTGCAGCGGCTTTCGTTTCCTCCTCGATGCGGGCTTTTGCCGCTGCTGCGGTTTTGGTTTCCTCTTCGGCGCGCCGGAGTGCGGCCTCGGCTTTGATTTTTTCCTCAGCTGCCAGTTGTTCGGCCTTGAGACGTTGGGATTCTTCTTCGAGACGTTTTCTTTCTTCCTCGGCCTTGGCTTCCTGTTCTGCCTTTTGTTTGGCGATCTCTGAGGCTCTGGCTTTTTCCTCTTCTTCGGCGCGGGCTTTCGCGGCGGCTTCTTCGGCGGCTTTCGCAGCCGCAGCTTTGGCGGCGTTGGCTCGTTCCTCATCCGCTTTGGCCGCAAATTGAACTGGGTTGACCCTCATGGGTGCGCCCGGGAAGACGACTTTTTTGATGCCGGGTGGTGGGCCGGGTGCTCCTGGTCTGATTCCCGGTTGCGCGGGTGTGCCTGGTTTGACTCCGGGTGGCACGACGACTCCTGGTTTGGCTCCGGGTGGCGCGACGGCGCCTGGTCTGACTCCTGGTCTGGCTCCGGGTGGTGCGACGACGGTTACTGGCAGTGCTTTGGGCGTTGCTTGACCGTTTACCTTGGGTTTGGTGTCCTCGCCGGTCGATGCTCCATAAGTGGAGTCGAAACGGCGGTCTTTTGGGGCGACGCGGTCTGCGGGGATGGTGACGGCGGGAGGAGGGGTGATCTTGGCGTTCTTTTTGGCGAACTGTTGATAGAGGTCATTGTGGAGTTCCTCACCTTTGACAGGCCCGAGCGCGGAGGGCACGATGGGGGGTGATTGGAATTGAATCCCGAGACTTTCCATTGGGTTGATCGAAGGCCATGGAAGGTTTCCGAGTGGAGGGCGACGCTCCATAAAGTTTCCCCACAGGAATTGCGCGTCGTCGGTCCAGAGGATGAAATGTTGGAGGTCGGGATTGACCAAGTTTGGATCATTTTCGAGGGCGGCGCCGTAGAAGCGTGCCGCTTGGAGAACCATGCCGTAGTGTAGGAGGGCGTTGGCCAAGCCCATGTTTTGCACGGCTTTTCCGCGGTTTTGTTCGAGGACTGCGGTGAGCAGGCGGATCGCTTTGCGGGGTTGGTCCTTGGAGAGGATGCGTGCGGCGAATGCGAGGTCGAGATCGATGCTTGGGATCGGGTTAGCCTCCCAAATGACGGTGGCGGCTTCGTCGAATGCTCCTTGGTCGTAGAGCATGTGAGCCAACTGTTGGCGTATATCCCAGTCGCCGGAATTTCCATCCAGCTTGTCGCGTAGGTCGTCGCAGGCGGCAATCTGCTTGTCGTCGCGGACTCCAGTTGGGTTAGCGCCGAGGGTGGCGGATTGGGCGAGGACCGCGACGCCATCGACCATCGTGAACTTGGGGAGTGCGATGGGGGTGGTGTGTTGGCTGACGCGGCTGGTGAGCTTCAAAGCTTCCTTTGAATCGCGCATCATCCACGGCAGTTCAGCGAGTTGCGGGCGACGGTCCTTTAAGCCTCCCCACAGTGATTGTTCGTCGTCGGTCCAGAGGAAGAAGTGTTCGAGTTCGGGATTGACGAGCTTTGGATTGATTTCAAGGGCTGCGCCGTAAAAGCGGGCTGATTCCAGAACCATGCCTTGGTTGAGGAGGGCGTTGGCCATGGCCATGTTTTGCTCGGCGTTGCCGCGATTGTTTTCGCAAATTGCGGTGAGCAGGCGGATGGCCTTGCGGGGTTGGTTTTTGGCGAGGATGCGTGCGGCGCCAGCGAGGTCGAGGTCAGTGCTCGGGATTTCTGCAGCCTCCAGGATGAGCGTGGCGGCTTTGTTGAGAGCCTCCTGATCGTAAAGCAAACAAGCCAATTGCCGACGTGTATCCCAATCCGCAGGGCTTGCCTCCAATCTCTCGCTGAGAGATGGGTCTTGCGTGAGGTTTGGTTCGAGACTCACGGTGTAGGTGGGGGCATAAAGGTTTGTTTTTTAAACAATTATCGTGACCGAGGCTTCCTCAAGCATGAAAGGTAGGGGAAGTGGGGCGGTTTTATTAAACTATCATCATTTTTTGCCAAACCAAGGGGATTTTGCGATTTTTCAATATTGCTCACGAGAGGAGGTTGTCGCGCGAGATTAGGCAGAAACCTTGGATTCTGTCAATATCGAGGTTTATTGAAATGTTTTTCACTCAGGGCGGGCTTTGTGCCGTGGCTTTCAGTGATGAAAGCGCCCATGGCCGCGCATGGCGGTTTTACTCCGGGTCGATTTTTTTTAAATTTTCGGGATTAGGATTCCTAAAAATCACCGGGTGGCGGCCAATGTTTTGGAGGCTCCCATGCGCTTGCCGAAGATCACCGCTCCAATGGCCACGGCGACGAGTGCGATGGAAAGCATGGGGCGGACCGCGAACCACGATACGGCGATAACAACCACCGAGATGAAGCTTGCCGCGATCAAAGCTGCGATTCCGGTGCCCATGCCCACGATGTCACCCACCAAGGGAATGACATCCGCCATGGTGGCGATAGGACTGAGAATCAGGCCAATGCCAAATGTCATCAGGAGCAGGCCGCCCAGGCGCAGGCCCCATGTGAGTAGCGTATTTTCGGATTTTGCGTGTTCGAACATTTGGGCGGCGGTGACATCCCCGGACTCCACGCGTTCGATTTCCCGTCCGGCCTTGGTTGGGTAGGTGTTGAGCGAGCTCCCCGCTTGGCGCGCGAGAATGCTGAACTTCGCGGGCTTCAAGATGGTGAACGTGATTTTTTGGTCACCAATCGCCGCTGCCGCCGGGTCGTCGCCGTGGTAATAGCTATCGCCCACGACCTTGACCTTCGCTTTCAACTCGGCCGGTAGCTCGCTGGCTTCCGCGCTTGCCAGTGACAATGGCGTGTCGCCTTTCATTTGACGGATGATCTCCGAGGGAAGTTTGAACGCCCCCAATGTCACATTTTCGGAGATCACGGTGGAGTTGTTTGCGATCATGGACGTCGGGTTCTCATGTCCTTTGGGATCTTTGAAACCGGAGGAGTCGATGATTTCATCCGACCATTTTTTGGTATAAGTATAGGTCGTTTGCGTTTCGGAGCCGGCGCCGAGTTTTTTCTGGGTTTTTTGGTCCGTTTTCTCCGTCCATTGATACATCTCCACCTTGCGCGAGAGGCGGATCGCGTTGTGGCTGATCTGAAACATCGGGTCTGTCACGGTGTCTGGCGTCTTCGCCTCGCCGCTCAGATGGATCAATTTCCCCTCGTTGGTTGTCTGGTCGCCCTTGTTTCAGCGCACCCGTTTCAAGCTCCATGAAAAAGGCGCGGAAGTTCGAGTGGAGGCCATCAATCGAGCGGAACCTTACGCAGGGGAAATTAAAATGCCACCGATGGTCCCCCGTCATTTCATTTACGGCCGGCCGTTTTTCGCCTTCCTCTGGCGGGATGGCGCGGAGTGGCCGTATTTCGGCGTGTGGAATGGCAACGACACGGCGTTGGAGAAAGTCCAGTGATCTACCTCTCATGGATCTGCCCGAAGTCATCAGTCATATTCTATCAAAACCCGGCGCGGAGGAAACTCTGCCCTTCGGGCCGGAGACTTTGGTTTACAAGGTGGGTGGAAAGATGTTCGCGCTCACCTCACCGGACGAGTTTCCCGCCCGCCTGAATCTCAAGTGCGATCCGGAGCGGGCGCTGGACTTGCGGGACGCGCATGAATCCATCATTCCCGGTTGGCACATGAACAAGCGCCACTGGAACACCCTCATTATGGATGGCAGTCTGCCCGCGCTCTTGGTGTGCGAGTTGATCGATCACTCCTACGATCTGGTGGTGGCTTCACTGCCGGAGGCCGCCCGTCGATTGATTTCAGAATGATTTTTTGTTTTGCACCCCGCGTCTATCCAAGTTGCGTCCTCATCAACCTCCTCCCTTCACAGTCCTCTTGACATCAGGTGGATTCAAACCACTTTAACCGCAGCTCCATTTCATCATGACTCCGAAACACAAGCGCACTCTCGTCCGTTCCATCGCCTTGGTCTTGTTCGGCCTTTCCATCTCAAGTTGCTCCACCATGCATGGCATCGGTGAAGACCTCAGCGGTGTCGGTCGCGGTCTGCAAAAAGTGACGTCGTGATGGTGCCGTGCGCGGTGTCAATGTTCATGCGGACTCGACGTGTTGGCCGGTCCCATCGTCTTGCAATCCGAAGGTGGGGAAATCCATTTTTGCAACATCGAGCTGAAACAGAACCCCTTGTAAACATGCGTGGCCCGCATGTCATTAGCCGCATTCCACCGAAACCTGGAGCGGAGGAAACGCCGCCCCTTCCTCATCGACAACAACCTCTTCCTGTCCGCCGTTTCCCTCGCCGACTGGTCACAGGGCGGGGCATACGCCCACAACATCTTCGCCGGCAAAATCCTTGCTCGTCCCGAACTTGGCCGTGAAACCCCATGGCTCGAAGAACACGGCACGAAGATCGCAGGCTTGCAAAACATCAAAGGCCACGAAATTAAATATTTAGCGGCGACGCCTCCAAGCCATCAACGCCAGGGCGAGCAGGGAACAGACCGATGGCTCCGGAACCAAGGTGCCGGTTACGCCCGTGATCACACCCGCGTAGCTGCGGACATCGGCGAAGCCCGTGAAGTCGCCAGTTTGCGATGGATTCTCGATGTTGTCGCCGGTGGCTGATATTTCGAGGAAATCCGGGCCGTCATCCACGAAGCAGGCGATACCGGAGAGAAACCATTGCCCGTCGCGATAAATGAACATTCCGCCGCCCGAGTCGCCTAGCGAGGCCTGGCCGTCATACGCCGTGACACCGGTTCCGCCCGGACCATCAAAGTCTGTGTAGAGATAATGTTGGATGTTGGGAACTGCCACGGTGCCGTCGTTTACATACATTCCACCTTCCACGGTATTGGTGGCCCAGCGTATGCCGTTGGCGTCATTGGTGCCCGGTGTGCCCCATGGATAGGGCTGGGCGGTGGTGGTGGTGAAACCCCGTCCCAGCATCACGAGGAACTCCCCCGTGGATGCGTACACCTCGGGCAAGGGTGCCGTGGAAAGCGTGGGCAGGGCGGGGTCCGATACGCCGCCGCCGATCTGATAGAGCTTGATGTCCGAGACACCGATTCGAGCGGAGCCGGTGACGGAGTAGGTGTAGCCAGCCACCGTGATCGACGTGGGTGTGGTGACGTGATTGGCACTCATCACCCACCCGCGCATGGTCGAGGCGTTGTAGCCGAGATACACGCCCGAGGCATCTGCGACGCGCACCATGTTGTTCCAATATGGGAACGAGGTGTAAGCGGTGGTGCTGAGAAAAGAAGTGAGTCCGGCTTCGGTGGAGTTGTTGTTTCCCGTCCCGAGCGTGCCGCCGACGATGACCGCGTGGGCCTCTTGGAAACCCAACGCCCATGCCACGGTTACAAGTGGCATGATCGCGGAAAAATGGATGGTTTTCATGGTGTGGAAACGAGTGTCATGGCATGAATTTTCCCAAGTCAGGGTGACGTGCCTCAATACCCGCACGTGCTGAACGGAGATGCTGGCAGGCCGTCCTTGTTGTAGAGATTGCAGCCCGCCGGATGCTGGGTGTAGGCGTAACGCACGGCGATCGGCTCCGTGACTTCTTTGGAGGAAACGATCAGATCCGACCCATCGATCTTGCCATCCGCCCAGTGCCAGGTGCCGTCTTTGGCTTGGATCGACAACCACGGCATCGGCGCGTCCGGGGTCGGTGCTGGCGGTGCGTAGTCTTCCTTTTTGGCGATCATCAAGCCGTGTTGCGCGTAATCGAATTTCACGCGGATCTTGGCACCCTCGACCACTTGGCTCTTGTGGAGCGGGCCGCACGGGATGACGTCCTTTTTCCCGTAGGCCTTGTTCAGCGCCCAGGCAGCCAATCGCAGGCCGACGTCATACTTGTTCTTCGGATGTTCCTTCTTCTCGCCGATGTCGATGGTCACCGCGATGCCGGTGTTAGGGATTTTTGTAAGCGCTTCGATCTGGGCGGCGCGGATGGCGGCGCGGCCATCGCCGCCTTGTGGCTTGTCGGTGGGCGATTCGCCGATGGTCGAGAGTTGGACGATGTAGAACGGGAAATCCCCCTGTTTCCATGCGCCGCGCCAGCCATCGATCAGGCGCTTGAGCTTTGGCAGGTATTCCTTGCCATCCTTTTCGTTAGACTCTCCCTGATACCACAGCGTGCCGCGCATTGCATGGCCGAGCAGGGGTTCGATCTTGGGCATGTAGCACTGATATTTGGTGTCGGTTGGCGGGTCGCCCGCCGGAACATACCACCAGCATTCAATGCTGGTGCCGGCCTCGGCGGCATTCATCAGGCCCACGGGAACCAGCAGTTCGCCCTGCAGCTTGTGACCGAAGACATACGAGATGCTGTAGCAACGGCCGCAGGTGTCGGGTGTGCTGGCCAACCATGCCTCATCGAGAAAACGCAAGGCCGGGCGCTTGGGATCGAGATTGGTGCCGCGCGCACCGTATTTCACCGCCATGTTAGATTGTCCCGAGCACAGCCAGACTTCACCGATCAGGATGTTGGAAAATGTTTTCTTCTCTTCCTTGCCCCCGGCCTTGGTGACCACCGTCAGCGTGTGGCCGGCGGGCGCATCGTCCACCGATTTCAACTTGTCGGCCGGCATGGCGTCGAACTTCACATCGAAGCGGCCGTCGGCCCCGGCCTTGGCGGAACGCTTTTGTTGATCCAAGGAAACAGAGACTTCTGCTCCAGCCAGAGTCCAGCCCCAGACAGGGATCGGAATTTGTTGTTGGAATACGGCATTGTCACCGAACGGCCGTCCCATCCGCGGCGTAAGATCCAGAGGAAGCGGAGGTTTCGGGAAATTCGTCGACAACTCCGCAGCCCGCAACGGGACGGCGGAGGACAAGCAAAGGGCGAGAAAACCAAACGCGGCGGTGAGGGATAGGTGGGATCGGGAGTTCATGAGTGTGGTGTGATGGAGCGAGAATAGACAAGGATTTCGCGGAGGGCGATGCTGATTTTTTGGAGATACAGCACCTTTGATGCTAAAATGCGAGATCTAACGACATTCGCAATGGGCAGGGACCGATCCTCCGGGCGGTCCGTGAGAATGGGAGGCGAAAGGGCGAGACCAACGGTGGCAGGACGGCACATCTTGGGCGTTTGCTTTCACAATTCATTCGCCGGACCGTTGCGGAGAACGGTCCCTGGTGCAGCATGAGCTTCTTACGTTCGTGTTCATTCGCAGTTCGAAAATCCCTGACTGGATCGCCTTGGTTTCCTGAGGATCTTTCATTCTTGACGGCAGAGGTCGGTTGCTCAAGTCATTACGTGTCCTTGTGGTTGGAATAGGTTCAATTTCCGATCAGGGGGCGCTAATAAAATTACCCGAAATACAAATGAAGGAAAAGACGATGAAAAAACTGATCAGCAGCTTGGCGGTGATGGCGGTGGGAGTTTCAGGCGCGTTGGCGCAACAACCAGCGCCTGCGCCGACCGGCAAGCCGGCCGACATGACGAAACCCGTCAAGGTGTTCATCTTGATGGGGCAATCCAACATGGTTGGAATGGGCAAGAAGCCAATCCTTGAAGCCGCGGTGAAGGAGAAGAAGAAGTATCCATATCTCATGGACGCCCAGGGCGCTTGGGCCGTTCGGTCGGATGTGCGCTTCGTGCGGTTCATGCAGGGCAAAGGCGAGCTGAACAATGAGTGGATGACAGCCGGAGGAGGAGGAACGATTGGTCCAGAGCTCGGCCTTGGATTTGCCTTGGGCGACGCCTTTCAGGATCCGGTGATGATCCTTAAGAGCTGTATCGGCAACCGTGGCCTGGGTTGGGATCTCCTGCCTCCTGGCAGCGAGCGATTCACCGCAGTCAAAAAGGACAAGGCCGGTGTTGAGAAGACTTATGTGTATGGCGGCTACAAGGATTTGACCAATTTATGGGAAGCCGATCCGGCGAAGGGTGCGGCGACGGAACCCCCACCTCCCGCAATCAACAAGAAAACCGGCAAGCCCAACGATTGGTATGCTGGCAAGAATTATGATGAAGACACCGCTGACGCGAAAAAGGCGCTGGCAGACATCGGCAAGTATTATCCTGGTGCCGCCAAGTATGAAGTCGCGGGCTTCTTCTTCTGGCAAGGTGAAAAAGACGCCGGGGATCCCGTCTACGCGGAAAATTACGAAAAGAATCTTGTCCGCTTCATCAAGGCCTTGCGCAAGGACTTCAATGCACCGAACGCCAAGTTCGTCCTAGGCACCATGGGCGAGGCTACCAAAGGCATGGACAACAGCACCGGGAAAATCCTCAACGCCCATCTTGCAGTGGATGGAACGGCCGGAAAGTATCCGGAGTTCAAGGGCAATGTCGCCACCATCTATACCAATCCCATGGCCCAGGGCGGCGGTGGAAACGGCCACTACGGTGGTAATTCCGAAGTTTACATGGACGTCGGCGAGGCCATGGGCAAAGCCATGGTTGGCCTGTTAGGTAAGTGATAATCTATCACCCTGGAATCCGCCGTTCCAACCGCGGATTCCAGGTTTATTTGGCGAGCTGGTTGCGAGAGTACAGCTGCCATTTGCCATCCACGAATGCTTCGATGTCGATGGTGATTCCTTCATTCGGAATGCCCTTGTCCGGATACAGCAGGAGATTCATCGCTGCGTTGCATTTTGTCAGCGGCAGGATCAAATTTCCCGCGCCATCGCTCTTCACAAAGAGTTCGTCTCCTTGGTTCAGCAACGAGCCATTGCCTTGGGCGTCGATGGCCAGAGGGGTTCCGTCGAGTTGATAAACCTCCACGCGCGAGGTATGCGAGCAGATGAAACGCAGCGGAGGCGAGTCGGGAACATCCTCCTTGGAGACATACTGTAAAAACATGGGAACTCCATAAAACGGATTTGCACGATAGTTGCCGGCTTGGATGATGGAACCGCTGACTCCTGATTCCGGGGACTCGAGCATGACTGAGGCATTCGAGGACGAGTCCGCATCTTGCCAACTGATACGAATTTCCCCTTCGGTTTTCGTTTTCGCAGTGGCATTCATTTGGATCAACCGGTAGGTGCCCGGTTTTACGGAACAGGCGAATTCAGTTGGGGCGGGATCAGCCTTGGGATCCAGGAGTGTGATGGTGATATTTTCGGTTTCCTCATTTGCAGAGCATTCCACCGATTGTCCCTCTATCTTCAGACGGCCTGCTTTGACTTGCTTGCCGGGATTCATGAGAGTTAGATAGGTGGTCCATGGGAGATCGGCGATAGGTATGACAATCGATTTGTGCGGTTGTAGATCCACGCTGAGTTTCTCCTGTTGTTTTGCAATCGAGCTCTCGATCAGATTCTTCAGTTTGGCGAGATTGGCGTTGATCTCCGCGATGATGGATTTGGGAAGTCTTCCCCGATTGATTTGTGCCAGAGCGATTTTCGCCTGCTCATCGGAACCGGATGGATCACCCAATTGCATCAACAGAATGGCCAATTTGGATTGTTCCACCGGAAGGTGAGTGAAAAGACCGAAGATTTTTGCCAACCGGATCACCTCGCGACGCATGAGCAATGCTTCACGCTGCCGTCCCGTTGCCTCAAGAAAGTCGGCGTAGTCGCGGTAAAGGCCGTATTCGCTCATCTTCTGTCCGGTTTCACGTGAGAATCGCAACAGGTCCTTGAGTTCATCCTCCACTCCATTGACCCGCCCGCTCTTGATCCAATGGCTCAACCGTGATCGGCGGGCTCCCAGCGATCCTTCGGAAATCAGTTGATCATACAGGGCTTCCCCTTCTTTTGTGCGACCGACCTTGATGAGGGCTTCCGCGAGTTGGTTCTGGATACCCCATACTCCGCTCTTGCCGATATGGCCGTTGGGTTTGGCTTTCTCAATCAGGCTCGTGTATTGCTCGATGATGTCCGATGGGGTGCGATCCAACTGCATCAGTGAATGCAGGTGATCGGCGGCCAGAAAGATTTTCCATCGTCCATGATAGGTTTGCCCGTGCGGGGCGGCGAGGCCTTCTTCCACCAAAGCGAGGGATTCATCTTGGAAGCCCATGTATTCCAGGCAGGAGATGAGGGTGCTCGTCGCTCCATACCAACTGGTGGCGAATTCTCCGATCACTTGTTTGTTTTTTTTGTCGATCGCCCAGTCGCGGACCCAAATCGTGTATTCCAGCGATTCCTGCCAGCGTCCTGCGGCATACTGCAATGACGCGTAATCCTCGAATGCCCCCGCCTCATTTACATGAAAGCCGTTGGCATTGCTTCCTGCTGGGATGGGTTTTTCCGAGGGTTGGGTGATTGGCATGTTGCGATGGCGGATTTCAGGCAGGCAGGAAATGGCGGGGCCCAGGTCCTCATAGGAGGAAATATTCATCCGGTTTCCCGCCATTTTCTGGCCTTTCTCCCATACCGCCATCACCTCGGCCAGTCTGCCGTATCGGCCACACGAAGAGAGGTTGGAACACAAGTTTGAAACCACTTGCATGGAGCTGCCGTAATATCCTTGGCGCTGGCATGTGGTGAACAGGACATCGAAAATCATCGAAGCCCACAGGGGATCCTCCGCTCCGCTCCGAACCTGGGCTTCCGTCCAAAAGTAGGAATAGGCATCATAGAACCGGGAGGTTTTGAAGGACTGGAGGAATTGATCGGTCAAATACGCGATTGCTTCCTTGTCACCCTTCTCCTTGCGCAAGGCGAGGGTCTTCATTATCACGATTTCCGGGAGCAGGGGTTTGTTAGGGACTTCGGGAGAGAGCAGGGTGGAGGTCAATTGCTTCAACATGATCCCATCGGAACCCGGCTCATGGTAATCCCCATAACACCGGACCAGTTTGCCTTTATGGATCAGGAAAATCACCGGATTGCTCACCACGTATGGCTGAGCCTCCAACATTTGATAGATCGATCTCGCCTTCTGCTTATGGACTTCGCTTGCCGCGGCCTCTCCTTCTTTGCCGCTTTCCACGATAAGAATGGAAATCTTGTCTGAATAAAGCACCTTGTCCTTCAACCCGGGGATGGCCTGGTCTCCAAGCTCACGCAGTGAGCGCAGATAGTGGTTCAATTTCCTACTTGGCGTGGAGAGATCTCTGGCCGCGATATCCTGATCCTGGGCGTCGAACGTATTCACCATGCCAACCACGACGATTTCAGATTCATTCAGACGCTTGGAAAGCCCGTCCCATGAGGCAATCTTCAGAGGAAGACGGTTGTCGAGGCGTTCCTGGCCGTGCGCGTTCGATCCAATGGCGAGGAACAGGGTGCAGGCTGTAATGAGAGGTTTTAAGATATTCATGATGGAGATTGTTATTTGAGGTCCGACTTCCTGAGACCTTCGATGCAGAGGTCCATTTGGCCGCAGGGCGACTGGTCCTTTTTGTCGTATTCCACATTGCCATAGGCTGCCATGACGTTGGTGCCGGTCTTCAGAAGCTTGATTTGGCCGGCACCGAGTACGATGGGGCGGTAGTGCGGCATGTCCTTCCACCAACCGTAGGAATCGATCTCGTGGCCGTTGAGGAAAACGCGGAATCCCTGGCGCGCGAGGATGCTCAGGCGGTAGGAATCGTAATCCAGTGCATCGACCTCGAAGGTCGTGCGCATCACGAGAAACTCGCCCTTGCCCCAGTCGGATTTGTTAGGAAAGAACGCGTTGCCCCGTTTGCATTCGCCGATGCCGATGGGCGCGGGGCCCTGGCTCCACTGGCTGTCGTCGTAGTCGGGTTTCTGCCAGTCTTTGAGGTTGTCGGGCAGGGTGACGTCGCGGAAACGCCTCTTCTCGCGCGGGTGCAGCCTGTCTTTTTCGGTGAGCGGATCGAAGGAGGTGAAGTGCCAGATGCGTTCCGCTGGCGGAATCTTGCCAAGTGGTTTCCATCCGGCATCGGGATTCCTGAGCTTGGTTAGATCAATGATCGTGTCCACCAGCGGCTGGTTTTCTCCCTTCTCCGTGTTCATGCGTTGGATGAGTTCTGCGCGGTACACCTTGAAGAGAACGTCGGTGAGTTCCTCGCGCTGCGCGGCGGTCAGTTTTTCGAGGGTGGTGAAAAGCCCGTATGGCCGGCCCTCAGGTTTCGCGTTCGGTGACGCCACCAGGTTGATCAGATCGCCGGTTCCGAAATCGGCCATGCGCGCCTGGACCATTTGCGCCACCGCCACGGCGGATGTGGGTTCGGTCTGCAGGCAGGCCTTGGCCGCCTGGATGACATTGAACGCTCCTTCCGGTGAACGCTGGCCGCTCTTGATCTCGCTCGATGCGATCGATTTCCGCAGCCCGTCCACGATCAACTTGCCGATCGGGCTCGTGGGTGTCTTGCGTTTCAAGACCCCTTCTAGGTGATTCATCATCCGCTCGCGTGGCATGGTGTGGTATTCGCGGGTCGCTAGATCTAACATCTTTGGAAGCGCCTCAAGATAGAGGGTATCATCTTTCTCCAATCCCGAGAGCGCCATGAAGGCGGATTCGCGCAACCACCAGTCGTAGTGCTTGGTCCATGACATGATGATCGGCATGCGCTCATGGATGTCCTTCGCCGAGGCGAACTTGAGTGCCGACAATGCGCCATCGACCACATACCATGACTCCTTGGGATCCGTGATCATCTTGGTGATGGATTCCAACATCGCCGGCGTGAACTTGTCCGTGGGGATCGTATTCTTGCCGATGCCGAACCAGTAGTTGTAATCGATCATGCCATCGAGCGCGGCACGGCGCACGCGCGGGTCGGCATTGCGCAGGAGTTTTTCCAACTCATCGTATGCACCGACCGTCCGCAGGGCTTTGCCCGCCTGTGTCCGGATCATGTAGTTCCGGTGATAGACGTTTTTCAGCAGTGTTTCACGCGGCAGGGTGTTGAGGTCTTTTTCCGGTTTGTGGTATGCGCCGCCCAGGGCGTAAAACGGGACATGGGTGGGTTCTTCGGGTCCGTATTTCAGGTAGGCCGGGTTGTGGTCGATCGAGAGAAATGCCTTGTCGGCCTCGGTGCCCCAGATGTTTTCGGGCAGCTTGTAGGGTTTCGAGAATTTCGAATGCGGAGCGCCGGTGATGCGCAGCGTGTGCAGTGGCGCGGTGAATGAAAGCCCCATGCCGGGACCGGAGGAACCGACTTCACCATTACCCCACGACAACGTCGCGATGCCGATGCTGCCGCCCTGCTCTCGGCTCAGATCGTGCCACCAGGTGAGGCGGTCCATCGACTGGCGGAAAAGCGCGGGTTTTTCCTTCATCAGATAGGAGGTGGTGATGCCGCGCCAGATGCCATCGCCGCGACCGTCGTCGGCATGTCCCTGCACTAACAGCGGGTAACTATCGATCATCGACAGTGCCAGATACTGGCTGGCTTTCTTGTAGGCCGTGGCATCGCCGCTTGCACCTGCGGCGATCTGCATGGCGGCGGCGACCATACCGTCCTTGCCGTTGGATCCGAGGCCTCCTTCGCCGCGGTGATCGCCGTATGCGACTGTGCCGTGACCGGCGAATCGATAGAAAAACCGGAGTGCGCCGAGCAGGGTTTCCTCATCGACGTTGACGCCACATTCCTTGCCGAGCAGCAGCGTGGTGAGCACCTGCGAGCCGGCCGGGTTCATCAAACCGCCGGCGACATATCCGGGATTCACTCCTTGTCCCCAATGAGTCCACCCGCAACCGAATTTTTGGCGTGCCTTGGCATCGTCGCAATAGTGTTGCAGGATCGGCAGCACCGACGTGTCTCCGGTGCGCAGGTAATATTCCCCGCAGGCGATTCCGTTGTAGCCGTTGTTCCATGTGTGGTCGCCGATCCCCCGCGCATCTTTGGGAAAGGCGGCGAAATAAGCTTTCACGCTAGGCAGGTATTTGTCATCGCCCGTGGAGAGCAGGAACAGGCAGGCCAGCGCGCCCGGGATGCCGCCTTGTTTGAACTTCGCCGGGTCGGAGTAAAATCCGGCGGCTTGTTCGATGATCTTCTTCGACTTCTTGCAGTCGAGTGGCCAGGTCTTGCTGTAGGTGCCCATCACCGGGATGCTAACCGTTTCCTTGCGCGTCGTTTTGCTGTCGGCGGAGGTGACCTCGAATTCCATCTTGCCATCGTTGGCCTCCGCCTTGGTGAGTGCTTCGCCGCATGCGACGAAGGGATTGAGACCCTTGAGCGCCACGCCGTTGATGCCCGTGATGATCTCGCCCTTGGTGAATTTCCCCTCGGCCGGCGAGCCGGGTTTCATGCCCTCGACCTTTACAATCACACCCGGGTAAACCCGCGCCATCAGGCCGGTGGTGCCGATGTCGCCGAATGGCGTGTCGCGGGCCGGATCCGGACGCGATTGATAGATTTGCTCCCCGGTGTAATAGGCTGCGGTGTCCGCAGGAGCGGCATGCAGTGGCACGGCGGAAAACGCGGACAGGAGAAACGCGGCGGTCAGTGCGGGGCGGGGTCGTGATTTCATGGGGTCGGTGCGATAAAGGAGGGATACACAAGGAATTTGCGGTGGGCGATGATGATTTTGTGGGTAGGGCGCGGCGGCCTCGCCAAGCCGACTTTTTTGCACGAAAATCAGGATTTGACAACCATCCGTCATTGACGGATAGTCCTTCGCGTGCGTCTCACTTTCAAGGAAACCTCATTTTTCACCCGGCAAGCCGCCGCGCTGCTGCCGGATGATGAACTCAACGCTCTTCAGTGGGCGCTCATGGCCAACCCTGAAAGCGGCGATCTCATTCGTGGCTCCGGTGGGCTTCGCAAGCTCCGGTGGGCGGGATCAGGTCGTGGTAAACGGGGCGGCTTGCGAGTCATCTACTACTGGCATGTGCCGGGAAGCGTCATTCTTCTGCTGCTTGCTTACCCGAAAAACGAACAGGAAAACCTCACACCAGCCCAACTCAAAGTCCTTAAAACCCTCATCGAAACCGAATTCCCATGAAAGCCGAACTCTTCCAACAACTCGCCGCCAGCCTCAAGGAAGGCGGTGCCATCCTTCGCGGAAAAAAGAAACCTGCTCGCAAAACCACCCTGCAATGGCCCGATGCGAAAACGGTGCGTGAAAAACTCGGCCTGAGCCAGGTTCAGTTTGCCGCGCTCATCGGCATCAGCCCTCGTACCCTCCAGAACTGGGAACAAGGACACCGCCGTCCCGAAGGCACCGCCCGCGCCCTACTTCGTGTTGCGGAATCCCACCCGCAAGCTGTTCTGGAGGCACTGCATCGGTGATGAAATTTGACTCGGATTAAACCGATCCTGTTCGCTGGCATCAGCCCCTCGAAATCCCGGTAGGGCGCGGCGGCTTGTCCTCCATAGCCTTGGGGTAGGAGGGCCTCGCCAAGCCGATTTGTCCGCTGCAGGCGGGAGTCATGGGGAAGACACATGGATCCAAGAAGGAGTGGAACCTGTGAGTTGCTTGTAAGGAAGCCCGCTACGGCTCCGTTGTATCTGGACGGCTCATCAGAGCTGGACCACGATGAACTCGCGTCTTCACTCCTTCTTGCTCGCGGTGGGCTTCCTGACTTTTGCGGGTCGCATTTCCTCACAAGATACGCCGGATCTGTCAGGTGAATGGCGCTCCCAGTTCACCCGCTTGGAACAGGAAATGAAGGAACGCTCCTGGTGCGATCGCGTGGCGGCTCAAACCGAACACCCGGCCGCCCTCCTGACGGCCGGTGACCGGGATCCGCTCGATGTCGTCCTTCGCCGGAGCGAGGCGTTGCTGGCTCACCTCGCCGGGCAACCTGATGCCCCGGACTTCGCCGCCGAGCGCAACCAACTCACCGCACTCGCCGCGAAGTCGGCCACGGTGGACATCACTCTGAAGAACGAGCGCTACGCTCTTTACGAGCAGGCGTGCCGTCTCCGCCGCGCCATCGCGTTCCGTAACCCGCTCCTTGATTTCCAACGCATCCTGTTCCTGACGAAACACCGTCCGATGCGGGGCGATCCACACATGGTCGACCAGTATTATGGCTTCAACGCACGGCCAGGCGGCGGCATCCAGGTCCTGGAGAATCCGTTTTCCGATCATCCGAAATCCAGCGACCTTTTGGCGGGCCGAACGATCATCAATGGCCGCCTTGCCGGACGTGCCCTCGATAGCGGAGCCTTCAACACCCTCGAACTCGACTACGACGGCAAGGAGATCCTCTTCGCGTGGAGCGAATGCGGACCGGTTCCCGCCGATGCCGACTGGAGCAAGCAGCCGTGGTCGGCCGAACGCGCCGCCCAAAACAAGAAGCCGTTCTACTACTGGCACCCGCAGACCACCTTCCATGTCTTCAAGACCTCGCTCGACGGCAAGGGGGTCACCCAACTCACCGACGGCCCGTGGAATGAGTTCGATCCCTGCTTCCTGCCCAATGGCCGCATTGCCTTCGTTTCGGAGCGTCGGGGCGGCTACCTGCGCTGCGGCGGCAACCGGCCCAATCCGACCTACACCCTCCACGCGATGATGCGCGACGGCAGCGACATCATCCCGCTCAGTTTTCACGAAACCAACGAATGGAATCCCAGCATCAATCAAGACGGCATGATTGCCTACACGCGTTGGGACTATGTGGACCGCGCCGCCGATACCGCCCACCACCTCTGGCTCTGCTACCCGGACGGACGCGACCCGCGGAGTTATCATTCCAACTACCCCGTGGTGCGCGAATCCCGGCCGTGGATGGAACTCTCGATCCGCTCGATTCCCGGCTCCCGCCGCTACGTCGCGGTGGCCGCACCCCATCACGGCTACAACTATGGTTCGCTCGTCCTCATCGACCAGTCGACGGAGGATGACAACGCCATGAGCCAAACCACGCGGCTCACGCCGGAAGTGCATTTTTCGGAATCCGAGTCCGCTCCTGGCTCGCCCCTGCCGAAAGGCGCACACCATCCGAACGGTGAGGTTTACGGTTCACCCTGGCCATTGAGCGAGAAATTCCACCTCTGCGTTTACGATCCGGATAAACGTCAATACGGCATCTATCTCATCGATTGCTTCGGCAACAAGGAGCTCCTCTGGAGGGATCCTGCCATCGCCTGCCTGGATCCCATCCCGCTGCGTCCGCGATCCCGTCCACGGGTCATTCCATCCGCCACCTGCCAAGCAAAAGTTGACCAACACCCGGATGGCGACAAAAGCGGAACGATCGCCATCCAGAATGTTTACGCGAGCGATTTCAAATGGCCCGAGGGTGCCCGTATTGAAGCCATCCGCGTGGTGCAGCTATTTCCGAAATCCACATTTCACATGAACGAACCGATGGTCGGCGCGGGCTTGGAGGCGCTGACCCGGGGAGTGGTCGGCACCGCGCCGGTGGCGGCGGATGGCAGTGCCCATTTCAAGGTCCCCACCGATGTTCCGATCTATTTCCAGGCTCTCGACGGAGATGGCCTTGCCGTGCAGTCCATGCGCTCGGCCACCTACGTGCACCCCGGCGAACGTCTGAGCTGCGTCGGTTGCCATGAGCCAAAGCAGCAGACGCCCCCACACTCATCCGGTGTTCCCCTCGCGTGGCGGAAAGCTCCGGCGATTCTCCAACCGGAAATCTCCGACGCCTTTCCCATCTCATTCCCGCTCCTCGTCCAACCGGTCCTCGACAAGCATTGTGCCTCCTGCCACGCCGAACCGGACTCGATCAAGGCCGGTGCCCCGGACCTCTCCGGTCGGCTGACCGGCCCCAATGGGTGGTCCGCCGCTTTCACCGCGCTCAAACCCTATGCCTGGGCCCACAACGGCGGAAACGGAATCATCATGAAGGAAGGAACGCGCTCCGAAGCCGGCAAGATCGGGGCGAGGGCATCTCGCCTCCTCGCCTACCTGAATCCCTCCCATCATAAGCTCCGCCTCGACCCCGGAGAAATGCGCAGCATCACCCTCTGGCTCGATTGCAATAGCAACTTCTACGGCGCCTACCACGATCTCAAGGCACAGGGCGAAGGACAAAACATCGCACCGGCAATCCGGTGAGCAGGATCATCTAACGTCCCGCCGAATGGCGGGGAATCACGGCTCCGCGAGGCCGCGTCGCCCTACCTTGAATGTCACCCTGCCGGGCATTGACGATTTCCACGCATCCCGAGAACGGCAATTTTCTCGCAATCTGGCCAGGTTCATGCAGTCTCTGCGCATGAAATTGAAACTTTTGAGTCTTTCCGCCTGGTTCGTCCTGGCCATGCCTGCGATTTCGGGAAAGGAATCGTTGAAAATCGAGGGGGCACCAGATCCAGCGGAAGTGGCTGCGGATGCTGCCGGACCCAATGGAGAGATCCCAAATGACTTGCTCGAAGATGCTGACATCCGTCTGGAACTTGCGGTGAACCAATTCACCGCTCCTTCGATCTCAAAAATGTTTGATACCTTGCAGTTTCTGATGCCTTTGCCCATCGCCGAAGTGCAGCGGAAAATGCCGGCGCGGATGTCCCCGGATCGGGCGGATCTCGCGATCGAATTGGGGTTTCTCATTGCGGATGGTTTCCTCATGGTTCAGGCCGAGCAGTTGAAGGATGTGGAAAAAATGGCGAAGGATTTGACTCGTTATGGCAAGGCTCTGGGCGCGGGGGAGCGGGTTAATCGCCACGCGGCGGGGTTGTTGGAGAGCGCGAAGAACGGCAAAGTACCTCAACTGAAGATTGAGTTGTCTGCCACCCAGAGGGATGTGGAGGATGAATTGGTGACTCTCAAGGATGCGGATCTGGCCCACTTGATTTCGTTAGGCGGTTGGATCCGGGCACTGGAAGTTTCTTCAGTGGCCGTGGACAAGCAATTTTCTCCCGAACGTGCCCGCAAGGTGATGAGGCAGGATATCGCGGAATACTACTCGGATTGCATTACCGGGTTGGAGCCGAAGATTTCCGCCCGGTCGAATTATCTGGCCATCCGGGATCTGCTTGAGGGGCTGAGCAAGAAGATGAATCTGGAGAACGGCAAGGAGCCGACTCCTGAATCCATGAAGGAGATCCGCAAGATTTCCACACAGCTTGTGGAACTCGCGTTAAAGCGACAGGGGTGAAGGGGGGAGGAGTTATCGGTTATAAGTTATTAGTTATCGGGGAAGAGAATGGAAAAGTTATTCGTTATTGGATATTTGATATTGAGGGAAGAGAAGAAAAGAGAAGAGAGTGCGGATTATTCTTCACTTTGATGTTCGATGTTTAGCGTTCGATGTTGGATGTTCAAAGAGATTTCCGAATGCGGGAGAGGAGGAGAAAGTGGGGTTTTCATGGATTCCAAGTCTTCAACAAGCTTCAATGTTTTCAAAGCGCCAGTCACATCAGCCGTGCTTTTGCCTAGAAGCGAGAAAATCTCATCCTTGGCGACTTCGGGGGAGGCTGGCACGGCGTCCGCGTGTTTTCGATTGCTGAGCCGTTCTTGATCTTCCGAGATCAAATCCACGGCGGAGATCTTTTGTTCTTTTCCGCCTGCATTGACCGTCAGGATCTTGGAGGCAGTGTCATATTTGACGAAATTTGCCTCCAGCTTGGTGCCATCCTTCTTCGTCCAAATCCGTGCGGATGATGAGCCTGTGATTGATATCCCGAGAAATGCGAGAAGGATGAACCGGAGTGAAGGTCGGATACGAATTCGATTGGCTGACATGGCGGTTGGAGTGCGGTTATGGATGAAACAGGTTTTACAGTCCAAAGCAGTTTTGGACTCATGTAATAACAAACTAGCGACGTCGTTCATGGGGTCAATTCATTTTCAGGTTCAGTCGCGGGATTTTAAGATTGGTTTGGCAGCGATTCGTTTTGATTTCAGTGACTGTAGTCAGCCTATTTGAGTCGTTTCACGTTGCTGGGTGAGGAGCGTCTGCATTTGGGTGATGGCGATGGTATTGCGTTTGGCTTTGCTCATGGCTGCGGCTTTCCTTCCACCCCCTGAATCCTGAGGGTGGGCTTGTTGGTTCCTAGGGCGATGACCATGGCGGCGGTGGGGTGGATGCGCGGGGACATGTAGTAGGCTTTTTCGTGGAGGTTGCGGCCGGGTTGGATAACGAAGGCTCCGTCGTGGGTGCGGGCCATGTTGATGAAGGCCTTGTTGTAATCGAGCAGGCTACGGGTGGCTGCGTCATCGCCGGAGAGTTGGATGCCGAGAAATGCCCAGCCCCAGGCGAGCGAGTTGTCGCCATGGCCGTCGTTGATGCGGGTTTTGGATTTTTCCAAGCCGCGGGTGACGCGGCTGACGTAGTCGCCGGTGCCCGGTCTGTTAGCGACGCGGTGGACGATGATCGAGAGTCCTTGTAGACCGACGGGCGAGTATGCGCCGGTGGCGAAGCGGTATCCCATGTAGCCGGATTCGTTGGTGTTGGTGTGGATGCACTCGTAGGCGATGTCGCGGTTGAAGGCTTCGATTTTGATGCCGCAGTCTTCGGCGAGTTCCCAGGTCAGCAGGGTCATCAGCGTGGTGATGGTCATGGTGCCGTATCCGCCGATGCGAGCGTCATGGCCGTTGCCGCCCTTGAGGTAGTTTGCAGCCTGCGGTTGGCCGCTGTGTATCCGGTCCTTGTAGAGTTCGGGATCGATGACTTGTGACAGATAGAGTTGTTTGCAATTTTCCTCGATGGTCGGGAGCACGCGCTTGTCGCCGGTTTGGAGAAAATATTCGCCGAGGAAGATGGATTGATAGGCTCGATGCCAGGTCCATGCGGTGGCTTCCGGCAGTGTGTTCCATGCCATGGCCAGGGTTTCCGCTTCCTTCATTTTTCCTTGGGCGAGAAGGGCCAGGCCATACAGGCCTTTTTCATGCACGTCCCCGGCGCGTTCGGTGGGGTGCTGGATCAGATAGTCCATCGCGCGGGTGGCGAGTTTTTCCGACTTCTTGCAATGCTTCGGGAAGGTGTCGCTAAAGCGGCCGATGGGATCGAGTTTGATGGTGATCTTGGCGGGTTTGCTGTCGCGGGTCACGTCGAGCGTGAGCGTGCCGTCCTTGCCTTCGCTGTCCTCGATGGCGGTGCCCATGTCCATGATCGGCCCTTCGTATCCGAAGCCGGGTTCCATGCTGTAGCACTTGCCGAAGGTGTGCTTGTTGAATGGCGTGCCGTTGATGCCGGTGATTTCATCATCGATCCGGAGTTGGCCATCGGCGGGGGATTTGGCGAAGACGTATTTCACCACGAACGAGGTTTCCTTGAGGATCGCGCGGGCACCGGTGGGGCCGAGGTTGACGAGGAAGCCGGGGCACTCCTTGTCCGGGCCGAGGTTGGTCGGCTTTTCCCACTGGCCGAGGTTGGTGGCGTCGGAGATCGCGAGGGCGTTGCCAGTGATCGAAATGGATAAGGCGAGGGCGAGGAGTGGGGTGGTGCGCATGGGGAAGAGACAGAAGATTATGAGACAGAAGACAGAAGACTGGAGATTTGAGATTGGGGGTGGGGAATGAGTGCGGTTTGTCTGAAACAGCGAAGCTCTATCGAATCGGAAGACGGGGGTCACGCGGAAAAATGCGGAGGTGTCGAATGGGGGCGGGGGAGACGAAGTGACGAGTTGTCGGCGCGGAGCGGCCTGAGATAAGGCAGTGCCTTGGCTTTTCATTTGCGTGCCGTGTCATCGACACGGCGCTACCTAAGATGCGGCGATGCCTGCGATGCGGGGCTGCCTTGCCTTTACTTGCTCACGTTGAAGCGGAACTCGATGACGTCGCCGTCCTTGACGGTGTATTCCTTGCCTTCGATGCGCAGCTTGCCGGCTTCCTTGGCGGCGTTTTTGGAGCCGAGGGAGACGAGGTCGTCGTAGTGCACGACTTCCGCGGCGATGAAGCCGCGTTCGAAATCGGTGTGGATCACGCCGGCGGCGGCGGGGGCCTTGTCGCCCTCGTGGATGGTCCATGCGCGGGTTTCCTGGACGCCGGTGGTGAGGTAGGTGCGGAGTCCTAACAAGTGATAGACGGCGCGGATCAGCGAGGATACGCCGGAGTCGGTGACGCCCATGTCCTTGAGGAATTCCGCGGCTTCCTCGTGGGAGAGATCGCTGAGTTCCTCCTCGATACGGGCGGAGATGACCACGGCTTCCGAGCCGCTGTGTTCGGCGGCGAACTGGCGGACCTTGGCCACCTGCGGGTGGGAGTCCGGGTTTTCGAGCGCCGCGGCGAGTTCGTCTTCCGCGACGTTGCAGGCGTAGATCGTGCGCTTCGACGAGAGTAGGAAGAAATCTTTCACGATCACCTGGTCCTCATCGCTGAAATCCAGAGTGAGTGCGGGTTTCCCCTGATCGAGGTGGGGCATGATGATATCGATCAGCTCGACTTCCTTCTTTGCCTCCTTGTCGCCGCCCTTGGCTTTCTTTTCGCGGGTGTTGCGGCGTTTTTCGAGGGCGGAAATATCGGCGAGGATCAACTCGGCATTGATGATCTCGATGTCACGCAGTGGATCGACGGTGCCGAGTTCGTGGATGATGTCGTCATTTTCAAAACAACGGACGACCTGGACGATGGCGTCGGTTTCGCGGATGGTGGCGAGGAATTGGTTGCCGAGGCCGGCGCCTTCGGACGCGCCTTTCACCAGGCCGGCGATGTCCACGAACTCGATGGCGGTGGGCACCAGCTTGTGGGAGCCGGAGATTTTCGAAAGCACGGCGAGCCGTGAATCCGGCACGGTGACGATGCCGACGTTCGGATCGATGGTGCAGAATGGATAGTTGGCCGCCTCCGCCTTGCGGGTGCGGGTCACTGCGTTGAAGAGTGTCGATTTCCCGACGTTGGGTAGTCCTACGATTCCGGCTTTGAGCATTGCGGCGGGAAAATGAGGGGAAAACCGGTGGCGCGACGAGAAAAAACCGCGGTTTGCCCGGACATTGGCGATATTTTCACGTGGGGGTCATGTTTTGGCACATATTTTTCTAAAGTTTTTATTTGCGAAGTGGCGGTCCTCGCCGAAGCTCTCGCTCGTCGCAAGACAAGTCGGTCCGACTGAGATGCCTCCTAGGTTATTGGGTTTTCCTTGGGGGATGATCGGTCGGGCCGATTCCATTTTCCGCAGAACGCCCGTATAATCCTGATTTTTCAGGTTTGGGTTTGGCGTGGAATCGAGTAGAGTCACCCCATGAAATTGATCCGCTTTGGTGACGAGGGCCGCGAGGAGCCTGGGATTTTGCTGGCCGACGGTCGCCGGGTGGATGCAAGCGGTGAGTTCAGCGACTACGACGAGGGGTTTTTCGCGTCGGGCGGGTTGGAGGCGTTGGCCGAG
This sequence comes from Akkermansiaceae bacterium, assembly GCA_903906515.1. Taxonomy (GTDB): domain Bacteria; phylum Verrucomicrobiota; class Verrucomicrobiia; order Verrucomicrobiales; family Akkermansiaceae; genus Luteolibacter. The sequence continues at coordinate 43,660 of CAIVKO010000191.1, read as the reverse complement.
TGGGTGGCGGACGGATGTCCGGGGGGAGTCGAGGTGGACGACCGGGTGAGGCTGGGTCCGCCGGTGAACCGGCCGTCGAAGTTGGTTTGCGTGGGGAAAAACTATCTTGAGCACGCCATGGAGTTTGGTGAGGGGATTCCGACCGAGCCGGCGCTTTTCATGAAGGCGACCAGCTCGTGGAGCGGGCCGAATGACGATGTGATCATCCCGCGGGGATCGACCAAGTTGGATTACGAGGTCGAGTTGGCATTCGTGATCGGGCGGACGGCCTCGTATGTGGACGAGCGCGAGGCGATGGACTATGTGGCCGGGTATGCGACGTTTTGCGATTATTCCGAGCGGGCGTTTCAGAAGGAAATGGGCGGCCAGTGGATGAAGGGAAAGAGCGCGGACAGCTTCGCGCCGATGGGGCCGTGGCTGGTGACGGCGGATGAGATCGCGGATCCACAGAAGCTGCGGCTCTGGTGCAAGGTGAACAGCGAGGTCCGCCAGAACAGTTGGACGGGAGACATGATGTTTTCGGTGAGGCAGGTGGTGAGTTACATCAGCCGCTTCATGACCCTGCTGCCGGGCGATGTGGTGGCCACGGGCACACCATCCGGGGTAGCGATGGGCATGTCGCCGCCGCGCTTTTTGCAGGCGGGGGATTTTGTCGAATGCGGGGTGGAGGGGCTTGGCGAACTGGCTCAACGCGTGGTGGCTCCTAGTGGCGTATGAAAGGGGCCATTTCCAAATTCCGGAGATCGATGATTTCGTGGCCGAAACCACGGGAGGATGTCCGTTTTTCCGCGTGCCATTATTGTGACACGTTGCATGAGGCTCCGCCGGTTAGAGAGGGGAAATCCGCGCGTTGCGCACGCTGCGGCGGGTTGCTCTATGAAAACCAACCGGCTTCGTTGAGAAGGGCCTCGGCGTTTTCCCTCGCCGCATTGATGCTGATGGCGCTGGGTCATGTGTTTCCTTTCCTGATCATGGACGCCGCCACGCTACAGAAGAAACTCACGTTGGTCGGAGCGGCGATGTCGTTGATGGCGGACGGTTTCCAGGCGTTGGGGATTGCGATTTTCCTATTCACGATGGTGGCACCATTGCTGCTGGCAGGAGGCATGATCTATGTCTGCCTGCCTCTCATGTTCGGGCGCGCCGCTCCCGGGGCTTTCCTCGTGGCCAAGTGGATGTATATCAGCGAGCCATGGAATATGGTGGAGGTTTTTTTGTTAGGAGTGCTGGTCAGCCTGTTGAAACTCGCCAAAGTGGCCGACGTGCATTTCGGTGTGGGATTCTGGGCTTTTGCCGGGGTGATGCTGTGCACAGCCGCGGCGGTCTCTGGTATTGATCGAGAGGAACTGTGGGATCGATTGGAGGTGGCGAAGTTATGAATTCCCGGTTTCCGAAAGCGGCGGACCGCGGGCTGGCCGGATGCCGTACCTGTGGCAAGGTTTCTCCGGTTACCATGGGATGCTGCCCGCGTTGCGGCACCCACTTGCATTTGCGCAAGCCGGACAGCATTCGCAACACCGTGGCCCTGATGATCGCCGCGACCATCCTCTACATTCCCTCCCACTTGCTGCCGATCATGACCGTCGTGGAACTCGGGGATGTAACCCACAACACGATCATTAGTGGCATGATGACTTTCTGGAGAACGGGCGCTTATCCGATCGCCATCGTGATTTTCACCGCTTCCATCCTGATTCCGCTGCTCAAGATCATCGCCCTGAGCTGGCTGTGTGCCGCCGCCACCGGAAAAGTCCATCCCTCGCCGAAAACACTTGGCCGACTTTATTGGTTCACGGAACTGCTCGGCAGGTGGTCGATGATCGATATTTTTGTGGTGGGCATTCTGGTTTCGATCGTTCAGCTCGGCAATTACATGTCGATCACGCCCGGTCTTGGGGCGATTGCCTTTGCCGGGGTGGTATTGCTGACGATGTTCGCAGCGATGAGTTTCGAACCCCGCTTGCTATGGGACCGCCTCGATGATATGAACCCAGCCGCCCCTGACGCTCCTGTCGAGGCTGCAACCTTAGAATCCGGATCTTGACCGAAGAAAACACAGCTCTGCCTGCGCCGCCGCCCGCTGCTCCTGCCAGGCCGCCCGCGGCACCCGCCACGCCGGATATCGGCAGGTCCCGGCGTTGGAACATGGTCTGGTTCGTGCCGGGGGTGGCATTGTTGTTAGGCGTCTGGCTGCTATATCAGAATTTCGCCAGCCAAGGGCCTGAGGCCATCGTCAGTTTTGAAACCGCAGGCGGCATCGGCGCGGGGAAAACCGAGGTGCGTTGCCGGTCGGTGAAGGTGGGTATGGTCAAGCATGTCAAACTGGCGGAGGATCTGAAATCCGTGTTGGTGCGACTCGAGTTGAATAGTGATTCGGAAGGACTTTTGCGGCGAGGTACTCGTTTTTGGGTGGTCAAGCCGCGGCTCTCCGCCACCGAGTTTTCCGGTGTGGACACCCTGATCACCGGTGCCTACATCGAGATGGATCCCGGCCCAATCGGCGAGTCCAGAGTCAATCATTTCGTGGGAGATGAAACGCCGCCCGCCACCAACCGCAGCGTGCCGGGATTGCGGCTCATCCTCACTGCGGATGAAGCCGGATTTCTATCAGTCGGCTCGCCGATCTACTACCGTGGCTTCGAAGTCGGCCGGATCGAAGGACGAAAATTGGCCAAGGACGGGCTGTTGGTGACTTACAATGCCTTTATCGGCGAGGAATACAGCCATCTGGTGACGGAAAACACCCGGTTTTGGAATACCAGCGGCATCGATATCAGCGCCGGTGCGGATGGATTCAAGGTGCGCACGCCATCGTTCCAGGCGATGGTTTCCGGCGGCGTTTGTTTCGGGGTGAGTCCCGGCGAGCAACCCGGCAAGTCAACAGCCGATGGTGCGGTTTTCCCTTTGCACCCAGATCAGGATGCCGCACTCAAGGCCACCTTCAATCCTACGGTTCGATTTGTCCTGCTGTTCGATCAGACGGTGCGCGGTCTTGCTGTGAAAGCTCCGGTGGAATTCCGCGGCATCCCCGTCGGGCGGGTGGTCGAGGTTTCGTTTGATTTGATCCCGTCGGTGTTGGATCCGCGGATTCCGGTTTTGATAGAGATCGATCCGTCACTGATGCGTCCTGAGACTGGGCACGAGATGTCCACGCCGGATTCGGAGTTTGTCAAACTGGCGGTGGAGAGAGGATTGCGGGCGGCGCTCAAGACGGGCAACCTGTTCACCGGGGCGATGTATGTGGATCTGGATTACTACAAGGACGCCCGTCGTGCGGAGCTCGGGCAATCCGGGAAATTCACCACCTTGCCCACGGTTTCATCCGGGTTGGCCCAACTTGAGGCGAAGGTCACAGCCATTCTCGACAAGCTCCAGGCGCTGCCGATCGATAAGACCATGAACGACATCGCCGCCGCCGCGCAGGAGGCTAAGACCACCATCGCCGATGCACGCACCACTCTCAAAGACATCGAGGCCACTTCCACGGCGGCACGTGCGATTTTGGATGATCCGCAATTCAAGGAGCTTCCCGCCGATCTCCGTAAGACACTTGAAAAACTCCAGACACTGGCCGTCAGTGTGGGTCCGGACGGTGCCGTCCAAGGCGACCTGCTGCGCACGCTCGACGAGCTGCGGGCCTCGCTGCGCGCGATCAAATCCGCTACCACCACCATCGATGAAAAACCGAATTCGCTGATCTTCGGCCGCGATTCCTCGGGCAACCCGCAACCGAAGGCTCCGCACGGCGGACGTTGATTTCTAACAATATCGATGATGCATAAACTCCTCAGCTGTTTTTCCGCTCTTTTGCTGCTCGGTTGCGCGTCGGGCTCCAAGTCGTTCTATGTCCTGACCTCCGATGGTCCGGCACCTTCCGGAAGCGGCATCGGTATCGGTGTGGGACCGGTCACCTTGGCGGAATACATCGACCGCTCGAACCTGGTCATCGCGGAATCTCCGAATCAACTCTCGGTGGCGGAGGATCACCGATGGGCTGGCGATCTCTCCGCATCGATTGCCCGCGTCACGGCCACCAATCTTGGCCGGCGCATGGGAACCGGCAACGTCGTCACCTATCCGTGGAAGGGTGATGATGGGTTGCGCTATCAGGTCACCCTGGACATCCGCCAGCTTCACGGTGGCGGCGACGGCTACGCGGTGATCGAGGCCGGTTGGCGCGCCTACTCGCTGCCGGACCGTAAGCTCAGGGCATCCCGCACGTTTGTGGACCGTGAAGCGCTGGAGTCCGACGGCTACCAACCGCTCGTCGCCGCGCAATCGCGCCTGCTCTCGCGCCTGGCTTCCGATATCGCGGCGGGGTTGAGGTAGGTGGATGAATGTCAATGCCACCTCTGATGGTCGCACACGGCCGATGTTCTACATTTCTGAAAGCCTTCGGATTGAATTTCACGCTTTCAAAATTTCTCCCGCCGCAGCCTTTAACTCGGTGAGTTTCTCACGCTCCGGCGCGGCACCCCGCGCTTGATCCGGCTTGCCGCCGCCTTTGCCACCGGCCATGGCTGCGAGGTCGCGGAGGAGGTCGCCGGCTTTGAGGCCTTTGGCCAGGGCGTCCGGTCCGCAGTGGGTGGCGAGGTGGAGTTTTTCGCCATCATCGACGATGAGCAGAGCCGGCCCGGCAAAGGCTTTTTTCTTGAGACCGTTCTGGAGCTCCTGGAGCAACGAGGCATCGGAATCGAAGGAAACGATGATGGGTTCGCCCTTGGCGATGAGTTCTGATAGAGCTTCATCCGCAAGCTTGGCAGCTTGCGCAGATTGGATCTTCTTGATGCGCTTCTCGGCTTCGATGGCACCCTGCTGGGTTTCTTCAAGCGTGCGCTGGGCGTGGGCGAAGGTGGCGTTGATCTCGCCGATGTCGGAGCGTTCTACGAGCATCGCTCCCATGATGTGCGGGAACTCGTTGACGGTCACGGGAGCTTCGCCGAGGGCGGTTAGTTTTTCGTTGGCGGCGTGGAGTTTCGCGGTGGCGGCCTTGAGTTCGTGGTCCCATTTCTCGACGAATTCGTTGAGGTGCGCCCAGGCCGCTTCGCCGCAAACGGCTTCAATGCGGCGGACGCCGGAGGCGATGGCGCCTTCGGATTTGATTTTGAACAGACCGATCTCGGAAGTGTTGCGGACATGGGTGCCGCCGCAGAGTTCCATCGAGTAACCGTCGAGCGCGTTGCGCTTGCCGCCGATCTCGACGACGCGGACGATGTCGCCGTATTTGTCTCCGAAGAACTGCATGATGTCCTTTCGGTCCTTGATGTCGGCGTGTTTCACTTCTGTCCAGGAGACGGCCATGTCCTGCTTGATGGCACCGTTGACCATTTCCTCCATCGCTGCGATCTGTTCGGAAGTCAGGGCGGCGCTGTTGAAGTCGAAGCGCAGGCGGTTTTCGTCCACCGATGAACCTTGTTGTGAAGCATCTTTCGACACGGCTTCGTGAAGCGCCCAATGCAACAGGTGAGTGGCAGTGTGGTGGGCTTCGATCGGGCGGCGACGGGTGGTGTCGATGCGCAGGACGACTTTGTCGCCTGGTGCGATCGTGGATTGTGGATCGTGGATTGTGGATGAAGAAATGATCAGAGCGCGGGCTTTGCCGATTTGTTGGACGCCGGTCACAGGAAGACTGGGACTGGAAGTCCCAGCCACTTGAAGCGTGCCGGTGTCACCGGCTTGTCCGCCCATCTCTGCGTAAAAGACGGTTTTATCGGTGATGATGAAGAGAGCGTCTTCCTGTGGGTGGATTTCTAACACAACGGCATCGCATTCATCGGAGTCGAAACCGATGAACTCGGTGACAGCTTCAGTGGAAATATCGAGGGCGCGGACGACGTTGGTTTGACGGGCTGCGCGGGAACGTTCCTGTTGTTGCTCCATGAGTTCCTCGAAGCGCGGCATGTCCACGTTGAGGCCGCGCTCGGCGCAGAGCAGTTCGGTAAGATCGATCGGAAATCCGAAGGTATCGTAGAGCTCGAAGGCGACATCGCCGGAGAGAGCGTTATTTTCAATACCGCCCATCGCTTCCTCGAAGCGTTTAAGCCCCCTATCCAGCGTCTGATTAAAACTCGCCTCTTCCTGTTCCAGTGTCTGGCGGATCGAATCCTTGCGGTTCTTCAACTCGGGAAAGACCCCGCCCATCTCGCCCACCAGCGTTTCCACCAACGCGCCGAAGAACGGTTTGTCTCCGGAGAAACCGAGTTGTCTTCCGTATCTCACCGCGCGGCGGAGGATTCTACGAAGCACATAGTTTCTTCCATTGTTCCCCGGCATGATCCCATCCGCGATCGAGAATGACAGCGTCCGCAAGTGGTCCGCGATCACCCGGAAGGCGATCGCGGTTTTCATTTCCTCGGTGAATACCGAGCGGTCGGCTCCGAGTTCCGGATAGATATTGACGTAGGTTTTGCCGCTGAGTTCCTCGATCTTGCGGAAGATCGGCGTGAAAACGTCGGTGGCGTAGTTGGAGGGTTTTTTTGAGAAATCGGTAAAGCCCTTGGTGCCTTGGATGATCGAGCAGGCGCGTTCGAAGCCCATGCCGGTATCGACGTGTTTGGCGGGGAGTTCGCGGAAGGTGCCGTCGGCTTCGGCGTTGTATTGAATGAAGACGAGGTTCCAAATCTCGATACAGAGGTCGGAGTCGTTGTTGACGAGTTTTCCGCCGGAGTTGCCTTCGGGTGTTAGATCAACGTGCAGTTCCGAGCACGGTCCGCAGGGGCCGGTTTCGCCCATCATCCAGAAGTTGTCTTTGACGTTGCCATTGACGATCTGAACAGCGGGATCGCAACCTTTGGAAATGAAGAGAGCGGCCCAGATGTCATAGGCTTCCTGATCGAAATTCCCGGGATCGCCTGGTTTCGGTGCGTAAACAGATGCGTAGAGACGGTGGGCCGGCAGTCCCCAGCGCTCGACGACCAATTCCCATGCCCAGGAGATCGCTTCCTTCTTGAAATAGTTTCCGAACGACCAGTTTCCGAGCATTTCGAAAAACGTGTGGTGATAGGTGTCATAGCCGACATCTTCGAGGTCGTTGTGCTTGCCACCGGCGCGGATGCATTTCTGGGTATCGGCGGCGCGCGGCGGATCGTATGGGGCTTTTTCGACGCCGAGGAAATACGGCACGAAGGGATTCATCCCGGCGTTGGTGAACAGCAGGCCTGGCGACTGCGGGAGCAGCGACGCGGAGGGCACGATGGTGTGCTGTTTTTCGCGGAAAAAATCGAGGAAGCTGTTGCGGATCTCGGCGGCGGTCATGGGTGTGGATGGGAAGACGGTTGCGGGGGCGGGAGGATGAGCCAACACCACAGCAGAAGTAAAGCCTCGCTGAAAACCTCGCCGCCAATACCCGTGACGTCACCAAATGCGACGGACCTCAGGGCGCGGGTGGAGCACCTGCTGCTGGCGGGGCGGCGGCTTTGGGTATGAGTAGGTTTTTGAAAGCCTCACCCCAAGTGCGGGACGACTTGTGGCTGATGTGTTTTTCGATATGAGCGAGCATTCTTTTGGCGGCACCGCCCTCATCGCCATTGGTGAAAAGGTCCATTTCCATGTCCCATTGGAGTTCGGGAATGACTTCTTCAACGAATTTTTGGTATTCGGGCGACTTTGCGGACGCCATGCCGCTTCGTTTTTCCGTCTTGGCGGGTTCTTGCCAGGTCTCGAATTTGATTTCCTCCTGTTTAATACGTTTGATCCATGCGGTGCGGAGTTGAACGAGCTTGGACGGCGTGCGGAACGCAGGGAAAATCACCTGTTCATATACGGAATCGAGATGCGCCGGAGACAGCGGCCACTTTTTCTTCTCGGGTCCTGCGACTTCGTAAACTTTGGCAAAAACCGTGGAAGTCACCGCCTGATTGAGGGTTTTTTCCTGAGATTTGAGTCGCTCGGCATTGTTGTAAATCCCGTCAATGATGTCCTGTGCATCCGGCGCGAGCGACTCAAAGGTCGTCTTTTCGGAGCATGCCCGCAAAGTGAGAATGAGCCACTGGAGTTGGTAACGAAGCGCTAGCTTAAAGGCCGGATCTCCCAGATGCTCGCTCTGAGCATGTTTCCACTCGCGGAATTCAGAAGGCTTCTTTTTCTGGTCAGTGAAGTCGATTTTTTCGATGCATTTCAGATAGAGATCGATCACCGCCTCATCGCTTGCGACAGCTTCCCGGTATGCCGACAGCGCCAAGCGGAAACGGGCGTCCACATGGGAGTTCGCAGTTTCACGGAGTTTTTCCAGACTGCCCAACAATGCTTCGCGATCCGCCGAAGAGAGAGATTCGGAACGCGCTTCGGAAATTATGACCGTCGCACAAATGAACGCTGCTAGGATTCGCATGACGCGCATCATGGCAAACCCCGGTGCCCTAGCCAAGGCGGAAGAGACGCCAAATTTCAGTTTTCCAAGAGCCCGCTGTTTTAGAGGCTTGGAAAACGGTGGATCGCGGGGCATCATCTCCCGCGTCACCTACCACGCCCATGAATCCCTCATTCCGCCGATTGCTGGCACTTCTCGCTGTGTTTTTCACTGCATTTGTGGCGGTCACCGCCATGAAGACCTGCCGAACGGGTGTTAGCCTGCGTGAAATCTTCGGATTTTCAAAAAGCGGCGATCATTTCCGCCCGGAAAACTATAGCCTCCCGGACAAGCCACCGTTGGCCTTGGGTGATGTGGAATTGCTCGCGCGCCTGAACGATGAATACGCCAGCCTCACTCAGGCGGTGGTGCCATCTGTTGTCAGCATCGATACGGCCGGAGTTCGCACCGAACACATGCTCGACCTCTGGGGCCGCGCCCGTGAACGACAATATCCCACACAAGGACAGGGCTCCGGCGTCATCGTGACCAAAGAGGGTCATGTGGTCACCAACCACCACGTCATCGCCGGACAACAACAAATCCAAGTGACCCTGCACAGTGGAAAGGTCCTGCCGGCACACTTGATTGGCGAAGACACATTGTTGGATATCGCCGTGCTCAAAATCGATGGAGACGGCCCGTTTGATCCACTGAAACTCGGCGACTCATCCGAAATCAAGGTCGGTCAGATGGTTTTCGCCGTCGGCAATTCCTTTGGCCTCGGAGAGACGGTGACTCAGGGAATCATCTCCGCGAAGGAGCGCTCGATTTCCGACAACCAGCGCGACCTCTTCCAGACCGACGCCGCCATCAACCCCGGAAACTCCGGCGGTCCGCTTGTCAACCTACGCGGGGAAATCATCGGCATCAACGTCGCGATCTATTCTCCCGACAAGGAAAACCCCGGGTTCCAAGGCGTGGGATTTTCGATTCCCGCCAACGACGTCAAGGAGGCCTTGACCCAAATTCTCGAGCGTGGCCGACCGATCCGTGGTTTTTTGGGTGTGCAAATGCGCGATATCACCCCCTCAGTGCGGGCATCGCTCAACTACGACGGCGAGGACGGCTCGGCCGTTTTGGGCGTATCGCCGGGTTCTCCAGCACAAGCGGCAGGACTTCAGCCTCGGGACATCGTGGTTTCCTTCAATGATAAAAAAATCAAATCGGCTGCGCAGTTGTTCAAACTCGTCCAGAACACCCGCGACGGCGACTCTGTGAAATTGGGAGTATGGCGTGCAGGGCAGTCACTCGAACTCACCGCTGTCATCACCGAGAGCGGAATCTCGGGAACGCCTACGGCACAAGCGCCGCGTGGTACCACCCAAGGCCGCACCCGTGATGTCCAGGAAATCCTACAGGCGATCGGCATCGAGGTCCGCGACCTCTCCGTCCCCGAGCGGATGCAGGGTTTCCGGGGGGTGGTCGTCACCGGATTGGCTCCGAACGGCCTTGCCGTCAATCAACTCAAACCCGGCGATCTAATCATGGCCGTGAACAACACCCATATCAGCGGTGCAAACGATTTTTTCCTGAATCTCGCCGGCTCGGCCGCCGTGCAGGACACCATCCTCTATGTTGTGCGCTCGGAAAAAGTCCTGCGCGTGATCATCCCCGCCATTCCTCGCAAGGATTGACGTGGATTGGATGAAATTCCCGACGATTTTCCCCCGTATCCCCACAGCCCCCATGCAACGCTCCAAAATCCCCTATTTCTTCCTGGGCCTTGCCTTCCTGCTCGCCATCTCGGCAGTGGCGTTGCTGATCATCAAACCTGGTGTGAAACCGATCGCTCAAACGCCGCAAAATCCACCCGCTACTGTGCCCGCAAAGCAGGAAGTTCCGGGAAAAATCGATAAACCCGTCTCGCAGGACAAACCGAAATCCATTCCCGAAAACCCGGGAGTTGCCACCTCCGCCAACAGTCCCGAAGAACTCGTCAACCGTATCGCCAAAGCACTGGAATCTGGAGATCTTGTCGCTTTGGAGCGCCTGATCGGCAAGGACGCGCTCGATCCAGATGCCGTCGCGCGCCTCAAAACCCTCAACGCCGCAGGCCTCCGCCTGCGTGAGGTCAATGGCATCCGTGAGGTCGGCGAACTCGAACTCAACTCCCGCACCCGCTGGTTGCTCGAACTCGCCGATCAGGACCCCGATCACAATAAGATTCTGCTAGATCTCACTCGCAAAAATGGCAAATGGTCCGTCGAAAAAATCACCCTGCCCCCATCTCCCGGAACCGAGCTGCCCAAGACGGTTCTCCCCGATCCTCTCGATATCGCCGATGCTTTTGTCCAAGCCGTGCTCAAACAGAACTTCGAGTTTGCCCGCGCTTTTGTCGATCCCGCCATGGTTTCGGACGCGAAAATCGCCGGCCTCTGCATCCTCTTTGAGGAAGGTGAATACAAACTCCGCAAATCCAAACCGCTGCGCGCGATGTTCCAGCGCCAGGACACCATCGGATTCCTCGCCAATGTGGAAACCTCCGACGGCAAACAAAGCGCCCAGTTCTCATTGACCCTCAAGCAACCGCCTGCTCCCTCCAAGTGGATCGTTTCCGAAATCAACCTCGACCAACTCCTCGCCGACTACGCCCGCCGCGTGGCAGGGGGTGATGTCTATTACTCGCCATTGGTCAAGAACCCCGCCGGCGGTGACACCCTCGCGCTTTACTTCGAGTTTGATCAGGACGAAATGAACCCACGCACCCGCAGGCAGCTTGAAATCGTCTCGATGATCCTCAAGGCCGATCCCGGCAAGAAACTCACCCTCAGCGGTCATACCGACGCGTTAGGCACCAACGACTATAACAATAGTTTATCATCCCGTCGCGCCGATGTGGTCAGGGATTTTCTTATCGCCGCAGGCGTCGCAAAAAGCCAGATTGCCACCCTCGGCAAAGGCTCAAGCCAACCGCGCCGCCCCAACGTCACCGAAACCGGAGAGGACAACCCGACCGGTCGCCGCGCCAACCGCCGCACCGAGATCTATCTGGACTTCTGACAAACCTGTCCGGTTCGTCCGGATTCCATCGCTTCATGAAACCAGCGAGTCCCGCATCTTCATTCAAATCCGACATGCCGCCCGCCCGCTTTCTCACAAGTTCCATCCTGGTTTCACTCGCCATGGCGGCCTGCTCGCTTTCCTCCCCGCGCCCCGGTGGCACTCATGCATTGCCGGCAGCCTGGAAGAACGCAGGCTCGTTTCCAACCGCATCCCCTTCCCGTGACATTTCGCGCTGGTGGGACCGCTTCAACGACCCCACGCTCAGCCGCCTGATCAGGACCGCCCTCGATGCCAATCCCGATATCGCATCCGCCTCGGCCCGCATCCGGGAATCCCGCGCCCGCCGCAACGCGGAAGCCGCATCGCTCTTCCCCCAACTCACCGGTTCCGCGTCATCCAACTCGCGCAGCACCCACAACAATCTAACCGGAACTCAATCCGGCACCTCATACTCCGCCGGTCTCGACGCGTCGTGGGAAGCAGACCTTTTCGGCAAACGACGCAACATCGTCGAGGCCGCCTCCGCCAATGTGGGAGCCGCCGAGGAAAACCTCCACTCGGTCCAAGCCGCACTCTCCTCGGAAATCGCCATCACTTACTCGACCCTGCGCGCCACCGAAGCCCGCCTCAACGTGCTCCGCCTTAACGTGAAAACCCGCGAACAAACCTCGCAACTCGCGGGTTGGCGCCAGCAAGCCGGCGAAGCGGACTCGCTGGAATCCAACCAGGCACTCAGCAGTCTGGAACAAGCACGCGCCGCCATCCCCGCGCTTGAGCAAACCGCATCCCAAACCCGCAACCGGCTGGCCCTCCTCGCCGGCCGCAATCCCGGCAGCCTCGACACCGCCCTGTCCGGCGGCAAAGGCATCCCCGACCCCGCCCGCAGCCTGGCGATCGGCATCCCGGCGGACACGCTCCGCCAGCGCCCGGATGTCCGCATCGCAGGCTATCAGGTCCTTGCCGCCGCCGCCAACACCCGCGCCGCCGATGCCGCGCGTTATCCGTCCCTCAATCTATCAGGATCCATCGGACTCACCGCGTTGAGCGCGGGAAAGATCTTCAATCCGGAAACCACCGCTGCCAATCTCATCGCCGGCATCACCAGCCCGATCTTCGATGCCGGACGCATCCGCTCCAACATCCAGGCCCTCACTGCTGCCGAAGAACAATCCATCCAGGTCTATCGCTCCACCGTTCTAACCGCCCTGTCGGAAACCGAGGACGCCCTGATCGCCTGCCGCCGCACCGCCGAGCGCCTGGCCACGCTTGAAAAAGCCACCGTCGCCGCCCGCGAAGCGAACAACCTCGCCCAACAACGTTACCAAGCGGGCGAAATCGACTTCCTCGCCGTGCTCGACGCCCAACGCACCCTGCTCAATCTCGAAGATAGCCTCATCGGCACACGCACCGACCGCACCATCGCCTATATCCAGCTTTACAAAGCCCTCGGAGGCGGATGGTCGTGAGTTGATCCAAGACAAGAATCCACCTTTCCATGACCCAGGCCCCTGCAGAAGATCTAACCGCCATCGTCCAGAAGGGCGCATCCCGCCCGATTCGCAAATGGATCATCATCAGCATCCTCTGCGCACTCGTGGCAGCCGGAGTTTACTATTACATGACCCGCGAAGACGCGGGAGCTGATACCCCCGACTACGTCACCCAACCGCTCAAACGTGGTGACATCTCCCTCATCATCACCGCCTCCGGCAACCTCGCCCCCACCAATCAGGTCATCATCGGCAGCGAGCTTTCCGGTACCGCCCAGGAAGTCTATGTGGATACCAACGACCTGGTGAAAAAAAACCAACCGCTCGCCAAACTCGAAACCTCCAAGCTCACCCAGCAAACCGAACGCAGCCGCGCAGCCCTGCTCGCCGCGAAAGCCAAAGTCAGCCAGACGAAAGCCACGCTCCGTGAAAGCCAGGCGTCATACGCACGCCAGGAAGAACTCCACCAACTCAGCGGCGGTAAAACCCCATCCAAAGCCACCATGGAAAACTCCCTCGCCACAGTGGACCGAGCCAAGGCCGATCTCGAAAGCGCCGAAGCCGCCGTCGTGGGCGCCGAAGCGGAAGTCCGCTCGTTCGAACGCGATTTGGAAAAAGCCATCATCCGCTCCCCCGTCGATGGCGTGGTGCTCTCCCGCTCGATCGAAGTCGGCCAAACCGTGGCAGCCTCATTCACCGCGCCTCTGCTTTTCACCATCGCCGAGGACCTGAAAAAAATGGAACTGTTAGTCTCTGTCGCGGAAGCCGACATCGGCCGCGTCGAAGTCGGCCAGACCGCCACCTTCAGCGTCGATGCCTGGCCCGCCCGCACCTACACCGCCGCCGTCAAGAAAGTCTCGTTCGGTGCAACCGGCACCGCTACCACCGCTGCCAATAGCAGCACCGCCGCCAATACCAGCGGCGTCGTCACTTACAGCACCGAACTCGAGGTCGATAACGACGACCTCTCGCTCCGCCCCGGAATGACCGCCACCGTCGATATCGCCATCATCAATAAACCCGACGTCTGGCGCATCCCGAATGCCGCCCTGCGCTTCGATCCGGAGGCCGCTGCGGAAATTGGCAAACCTGCAGTCACCAAGCGCACCCTCGTCCAACAACTCTCACCCGGCGGCGGCCGAAAATGGGGACGCGGTGGCACCCCACCACCCAAACCCAAACCGGAATCCAGCACCAAAGGCCCGCACTTCTGGATACTCAAAGACGATAAACCGATAGAAGTCCCAGTGAAAATCGGCATCACCGACGGGTTGAACACCGAAATCACCAGCGACAACCTCGACGATGCCATGGAGGTCATCATCAGTATCAAGCCCGTCATCGCTCCGTAATTCTCATGCGCGAAGCTCCAAGGTAGCGCGCCACCGCCGGGGGCGCATGACTATGGATAGCGAAAGATCAGGCCCAAGCCCAGCCCTTCCGGCACCCTTTGGCATCCAACTCCCCGCATGGGCATGCGGCCTGCGGCGAGGCCGCTCTACCTTTGATGGAACATGAAGCGACCTCCCGTGATTGGTTATGGACACACACCCTCGGGTGTTTCAGCTTTTCCACCATCTCCAACTTCACCCCTCATCCATACCATGCAATCCTCTCATTTCGGCAATCTTCCCTGCGGGCGTTCGGTGGAAGCGTATCTTTTGACCAATGCTGCGGGCATGGAATTGATGGCGATCACTTACGGCGGAATCGTCACCGCGTTGCGCGCGCCTGACAGGCAGGGCCGCATGGCGGATGTCGTGCTCGGATTCAACCAACTCGAACCTTATCTCGCGCGACATCCCTATTTCGGAGCCATCACCGGGCGAGTCGCGGGACGCATCCCCGGCGGGCGTTTCAAACTGGATGACACCATCTATCAACTCGCGCTCAACGACGGCACGAATCATCTCCATGGCGGAATGATTGGACTGGACCAGCGCATTTGGGAGGCATCACCCGTCATCCGTCCTGACGGTGCCGATTCGTTGCAGTTGCGCTACCTCAGCCCTGACGGCGAGGAGGGCTATCCGGGAAACGTGGACATTACCGTGACTTACACGCTCACGGATGCCAACGAATTCATCATTGATACCGAGGCTACCAGTGATCTCCCGACCCCGCTCAGCTTGACCCACCATGCGTATTTCAACCTGGCCGGTGAGGGATGCGGCACGATTGAAGACCACCAACTACGGGTGCACTCGGATCTCGTGATCCCTGTGGACTCGACACTCGCACCGCAGGGTCGCGCACAGGCGGTAGCTGGCCAAGCAGAGGATTTCAACACCACCCGCCGAATAGGCGATGCGTTGCCCGGTTTGTTCCGACAACATGGTGGACTCTATCTGGTCCGGCGATCACCTGGTGAATCACTCGCTCTAGCAGCAGAACTCAGTGATCCAGCCAGCGGAAGGACCCTCACGGTGATGACGACCGAAGCTTGTCTTCAGCTTTACTCAGCCTTCGCTCTGGATGGCGCTCTCATCGGGAAATCCGGCAACTCCTATCCCCCATACGCGGGCTTCTGCCTCGAATGCGAAGGGTATTCCGATGGAATCAACATCCCGGACTTCGGCGACATCATCGTGCGCCCTGAAACTCCTCAGATAAACCGGACGATCTACGCGTTTTCCAAAAGTTGAATTGCCATCACTTCCTCATTTGGTTATGAGGCCACTCATCAGAATCCCAACTCCGATTCCATTCATGAACCTCACTCTAAAACTCCTACCCCTCCTGACGCTCATATGCATGGCCTCAGATGCCAGCGCAATGCAGATCTTTGTCAAAACACTGACCGGCAAAACCATTGCTCTCGAAGTAGAGGCCAGCGATACCATTGAAAACGTCAAAGCAAAAATTCAGGACAAGGAAGGAATCCCCCCGGACCAGCAAAAGCTGATTTTCGCGGGAAAACCCCTGGAGGAGGGTAGAACACTGGCGGAATATTATATTCAGAAGGAATCAACGCTGCACCTGACTATGATCCTAACGGAATCTGAACAAACCAGCTTGAGCGAACAAATAGAACTCACGCGTACTGCGATGCGAACCGCCGGCATGGTGATGCATGGGTTGCATGGTCACCCGATGGATTTCCTGATCAAGCCGGGTGAAAAGAATTCGGTATGGATTGGAGGCGACTGGGGTTCAGACCAACAGGATGAACGTGATGGAGATTTAGGAATCGCCGAAATCGGCATCGCCCGGAGATTGGGTTCTTCCAACATTCAGGCCGGCGTCGCACTCGGCCATTCATGGAGCGATTACAACACACAACTCGGAGGTTCCCAAACGCTCGACGGAGCCTACCTTCTGGGGGAATTGATCATGCCAGTCGAAGAACTGGGGCCCGAAGCATGGCTTACCCTGACGGCATACTACAACCTGGCAAATGCCGAAATCTGGCGCGCGTATGCCAGCGGACTCGGCACGGCAAGAAGCTACGGCAGCACGGACATCGACACCTGGGCGCTACGGGCCCGCATTGACTGGCAAAACCTCATGACCTTCTCGGGAATAGGATTTTCACCGTACATCGACGTGTCGGGTGTTGATTCCCGAGTTGATGGCTATCAAGAATCAGGGGGCACCTCACCCGCATTCTATCAGTCCAGAAACGATCATGCGATGGAAGTCCGGGCGGGCGTGAACATGCTGTATGAAATCCGTAAATCGCTGGCTATCACGGCGGAAGTCGGTTGTGTGCAACAGTTGAATGAAAGCCACTCAAGCGTAGTCGGTCTGGCATCGGGCAGCAACTTCCACCTCGGCCTGTCGGATTCTGAAAACACGTGGGCAGTTGTTTCTCTCGGGGTTGTAGCAGAAACCGATGTCGGCACCATCCGCCTCCGCGTCAACGGCACTACCGATGGACGTGATCCATCCGGCTGGATCTCATTGCTCTGGAAGATGCCGTTGTAGCAAATCCAGCGCCCCGCTTTAGACGCCTGCTTCCTGGTGGGTCTCGGGGCGGGTCGAGCGGAAGTCGAGTTCGTCGGTCTCGGTTTTCTTGACGACATTCACGGCATCGCCGGGTTTGACGTCGCCGCGAAGCAGGGACTCGGCGAGCGGGTCTTCGAGGAAGCGCTCGACGGCGCGTCGCATCGGGCGTGCGCCGTAGGCGGGGTCGAAGCCTTTCGTCGAGAGGAAGTCGCGGGCCTCAGCGGTGAGGGTGAGGGCGATTTGCTTGTCGGCAAGGCGCTTGACGAGTTTCTCGACTTCGAGATCGACGATCTGGTTGAGGTCCACTTTTTCGAGCATGTGGAAAACCACGAGGTCGTCGAGGCGGTTGAGGAACTCCGGTTTGAAGAAGCGTTTGGATTCCTCTAGGATCTTCTCCTTCATGCCTTCGTGGTCGGCCTGATCCTCGGCCATGGCACCGAAACCAAGGGTGGTCTGGCGCTTGATCGAGGAAGCCCCGACATTGGACGTCATGATGATGATCGTATTGCGGAAGTCGATCTTGCGGCCTAACGAATCGGTGACGGTTCCTTCCTCCAGGATTTGGAGTAGCAGGTTCATCACATCCGGGTGGGCTTTCTCGACTTCGTCGAAGAGCACGACCGAATACGGCCGCCTTCTAACCGCTTCGGAAAGCTGGCCGCCTTCTTCGTAGCCGACGTATCCCGGAGGCGATCCGATCAGACGGCTGGCGGTGAATTTCTCCATGTATTCCGACATGTCGATCTGAATGAGCGCTTCCGCATCACCGAACATGAATTCCGCCAGATTTCTTGCGAGGTAGGTTTTGCCAACGCCGGTGGGACCGAGGAAAAGGAACGAGCCGATCGGACGACGCGGGTCCTTGAGGTCGGCGCGGGACCGGCGGAGGGCTTTGGAAATTGCGATGACCGCCTCGTTCTGGCCGATCACGCGACTCTTGAGTTCGTCCTCCATCTTGAGGAGTTTCTCGGTTTCCTTTTCCTCCATGCGGCGGAGCGGGACGCCGGTCCATTTCGATACCACGGCCATGATGTCGTCGTCGGTGACGGTGACGATGGTTTCCTCGGAAACGGTGCGCCAGGTCTTGAGGGTTTCCTCGAGGTTCTTCTTGGCGTGTTTCTCGTCGTCGCGCAGGGCCGCGGCGGACTCGAAATTCTGCTCGGCGATGGCGGCGAGTTTGGCGCGGTTGATGCGCTCGATCTCGGCCTCCAGCTCCTTGATGGCGGGCGGACGGGTCATCGTACCGATACGGGCGCGCGAGCCTGCCTCGTCGAGCACGTCGATCGCCTTGTCCGGGAGAAAACGAGCCGTTAGATAACGTGACGTGAGCTTCACCGCCGCCTCGATGGCTTCCGGGGTGAACTTCGCCTTGTGGTGGGTCTCATATTTTTCCTGAAGCCCCTCAAGAATCTTGATGGTGTCCGGCACCGACGGTTCATCGACTTTCACCTGTTGGAAACGGCGCTCGAGAGCGGAGTCCTTTTCGATGTATTTCCGGTATTCATTGAGGGTGGTGGCCCCCACGCATTGCAGTTCCGCGCGGCTGAGTGCGGGCTTGATGATGTTAGATGCATCCATTGCGCCCTCGGCGGATCCGGCACCGACGATCGTGTGGAGTTCGTCGATGAAAAGGATGACGTTCTTCACCTTGCGGATTTCGTCCATGACCGCCTTGATGCGTTCCTCGAACTGGCCGCGGTATTTGGTGCCGGCGACCATGAGCGCGAGGTCCAGGGTGATCACGCGGCGGTCGCGGAGGATTTCCGGCACGTTGCCATGGGCGATTTCCTGGGCGAGCCCCTCGACGATGGCGGTCTTGCCAACGCCAGCCTCACCGATGAGGACGGGGTTGTTTTTGGTGCGGCGGCAGAGGATCTGGATGACGCGCTCGATCTCCGACTCGCGGCCGATCACCGGATCGAGGCCACCTTCCTTGGCGACTTTTGTCAGGTCGCGACCGAAAGCCTTGAGTGCGGGGGTTTTGGATTTCCCCTCGCCTTCCTGACCGGGCTTCTGTTGGCCGTGGCCCTGATTGGGATCTTCGAATGGGCCGTCTCCGTCCTCCATATCGAGATCGTCGTCATCCTCCTCATCATCGTCGTCCTGATCGTCGGGCGAAAAATTGGGGTCGATTTCGGCGAGGATTTCGTTGCGGGTGCGTTGGATATCCACGTCGAGGCGCTTGAGAACGCGGGCGGCGACGCTTTCGCCTTCGCGGAGTAGACCTAACAAAAGATGTTCGGTGCCGACGTAGGAATGATTCAAGCCCTTGGCCTCCTTATTAGCGAAAGCGAGCACCTTTTTCACGCGCGGCGTGTAGGGGATGGCACCGGCGGCTTTCTGCGGCGGGCCGGAACCCACTTCCTTTTCAACTTCCATGCGGACGGTTTCCAGGCTGAGCCCCATGCGTTCGAGTACGTTGACAGCCACTCCCTGACCCAGCTTGATCAGACCTAGCAGCAGGTGCTCGGTGCCGACGTAGGAATGGTTGAAGCGGTCCGCCTCCTTGCGGGCGAGGACTAGGACTTGTTGAGCACGTGGTGTGAAGTTGTTCATGGGTCTCCGGGTTGGGTGGGATCGACGGGTGGGTTTTTTTCTGGAGTCGTGGAACGATTATCAGGGGAATCGAGAGAATGCAAACGGTCGCGCACGGTTTTTGCGCGAATAGCGTCTCTTTCTTCCGGAGAGAGGGTGCGTTCCGAGTGAAGTTGGAGGTGGGCGGGCTGGATATCCATCAGCAAGGTATCGCAAACAATTACCGTTTCCGGCGGAAAAAACCCAAGAGTGCCGCCCAGACGGAGTAGCGAAAGGTGGTTGAGCGCCTCCTTGGAATCGATGATGTGGGCGTGGCGCAAAACGCCGTATGCGCGGCCAATGCGGTCGGCGACCATCTCGGGATCGTCTTCCATGAGCTTTTCCCGCGCGTTCTGCTCGTGAGTGGCGACCCGTGCGATCACGCGTTCGAGGCGGCGGATGATGGTTTCCTCGCTCTCGCCGAGGGTGGACTGGTTGGAAATCTGATAGAGGTTGCCGAGCGACTCGGTGCCCTCGCCATACAGCCCGCGGACGGCGAGTCCGATTTTATTGACGGCCTGGAGGACCTGGCCGATCTGGTCGGAGAGGACTAGGGCTGGCAGGTGGAGCATGGACGACGCGCGCAGACCGGTGCCGAGATTGGTCGGGCAGGTCGTGAGGTATCCGAGGCTGGGATCAAAGGCGAATTCCAGGGAATTTTCCAACTCGCTATCGAGTTCCGAGAGCGCGGCGAACGCGGCACCAAGCTGGAGACCGGGGCGGATGGCCTGCATGCGGAGGTGGTCCTCCTCGTTGAGCATGAGGCTGAAAGTCTGGCGGCGCTCGATGATGGCGGCGGAGCCATCGCCACGTGCGGCATGCTCGCGGGAAATCAGGTGGCGCTCGACGAGCACCTGCTTTTGCACCGCAGTGAGATCACCAAGTTCCTGCGAAAACGCGTCTTTCATCGCCGGCAGCGCCTCGATGGCGGGTCGCATGAAATCCAGTGCGGCGGCGCGTTGATCGCGTTTCGCCCAGCCGGGGAATGGATAGCGGCGCAGGTTGCGGGCCAGTCGGATCCGCGAGGTCAGCACGGCACCATGCTCCCCCTGCCCGCCGGTCATCCAGTCGGCGGGGTGTTTGACGAGAGTGGAGAAGCGCATCATGGGGTGAGAGAATCAAGAATTGAAGACACAAGACGCAAGAGAAGAAATTTCAGACTTTGATTTCGCTGAGGTTGCGGATTTCATCGCGGATGCCGGCGGCTTCCTCGTAGCTTTCCGAGGCGATGGCCTGATCGAGTTTCGAGCGGAGTTCCTCGATGCGTTGGTGGAGCACCTGCATGGCCATGAGGCCTGCGGGGACTTTACCGACGTGGGTCATGCCCTTGTGCATGCCGCGGATCATTTGGCCGATTTCATCGCTGAAGGTGGAGTAACAATCGCTGCACCCTAACCGCCGAACGCGCCGGAGATCATCCAGGCTGAAACCGCAGGTGGGGCACTTGCGGCCGCCGCCGGGTGTCGACCCATGGGACTTGCTGGATGGAGCGGGTTCCTTGCCGGGCACCGTTCCGCCTAACAAAAGATCCGCCAGCGAAAACCCGGTGGGATCGGTGACTCCCCGCTCTTTGGCGCACGGGTCGCAAAGACAAACCTTCTTCATCTGCCCATCCACGAGCTGGGTGAGGAAGACGGTCGCCTTGTTGTCGCAGAAGTCACATTTCATCGGGGTGTTTTCGGTTTCCGGGAATACGGTTCAATGAAAGGGAGTTCCAGTGCTCATGGCAAGCTCGCGGAATGCGGTGATGAAACGCCCGGTGGCGGGGCCGGGTTTGCCCGTGCCGATCGACCGACGGTCCAACTCGATGACGGGGATGACCTCCGCCGCGCTGCCGGTGAGGAAACATTCATCGGCCGTGAAGATGTCGTAACGGGTGAGCGAGCGCTCGATGAACGGGATGCCCAGTTTTTCCGCGAGTTCGATGATCACGGCGCGGGTGATGCCATCCAGCGCACCATCGCTGATGAGCGGGGTGATCAGGCTGCCGTTTTTCATGATGAAGAGGTTGTCCCCGGTGCATTCGGCGACGTATCCCTGCTCGTTGAGCATCACAGCTTCAAGCGCTCCGGCCTGGATGGCCTCCACCTTGGCCATGATGTTGTTGAGGTAGTTGAGGGATTTTACCTGCGGCATAAGCGCGGCCGGCGCGGGGCGGCGGGTGGCGCAGGTGATGATGGACAGGCCATTGGTGTAATGTTCCTCCGGATAAAGCTGGATGGAGGACGCGATGATGAACATCGAGGGTTTCGGGCAGAGGTAGGGATTGAGGCCGAGTTCGCCCTTTCCGCGGGTGATGACCAAGCGGATGTAGCCGTCGTTCAGGCCATTGGCCGCCACCGTCTCGCAGGTGAACCGGCAGACTTCTTCCTTCGTCCACGGCACGTTGAGGATGATCGCGCGCGCGGAATCGTAGAGCCTGCGAACGTGCTCCTCCAAACGGAAGATGCGGCCATTGTAAAAACGCATGCCTTCAAAGACGCCATCGCCATACAACAGTCCGTGATCAAAGACCGAGACCTTTGCTTGCGATTCATCCACCAGTTTGCCGTCGAGCCAGATTTTCATATGTGTGTCCGCGGCAAGGGTAGGTGGAAGAGCATCGCTGGCAAGCGGAAGATCAAAAGAGCAGGGGATTCCTTGCGATTTCGACCGCTCACGATGCGAAATGGGGCCTCAAAACCCGGCATTTCGGCAGTTCTCAACAGGATTTAAAGGGGGGCGAGAACAATGGCGAGATCACGACCTTGACAGTGCAAAAGGGTGACGACTAGTTTCTTGACGCAGAACTCGCAGCTCGCCCCATGAAAAGATCCGCCTTCAAAATGAAATTGAAACCCGGATTTGAGGACGAATACAAGAAGCGGCACGACGAAATCTGGCCCGAGCTTTCACGTAAACTTGCCGAGGCGGGCGTTTCGGACTACTCGATTTTCCTCGATCCGGAAACCCTCATCCTCTTTGCCGTGCAAAAGCTGGCGGACGATCACACCACCGACCGCTTGCCGGATGATCCTCTGATCCGCCAATGGTGGGATCACATCGCCGACATCATAGAAACCCATCCCGACCGGTCACCGGTTTGCATCCCATTGACCGAGGTGTTTCATGCCGATTGAACGCGCGCTTTAACAAAAATAAGAAAGAAAAATGCCCATGACGATGATCTCCAGAGAACGTGTGCTGAAAGCATTCAAGCGGCTACCGGGCTTGCCTGACCGTGTGCCGGTTCAGTTCGAGTTTTGCGCCTCGTTGTATCTTATGCTCGGCAAAAAACTCCCATATGCCTTTCTTCAAAAATGATTCTGTCCAAAATGATTCTGTCATTTTCTGAAATCTTAAAGCATAGAGTCGGATAGTTACGAATTTTGATTGATCTCAACAACCCGTTTATCCTCATGAAAACAAACAAACATCCCTTCATCTCCACCGCTCTGATTCTGGCCGGAGTTCCCGCCGTGGCCGCGCCTAGCTATCAGGAGGAAGTCGCATTCCTAAAAAAGCACACGGACATCATCGAACTCAGCTCCGGATCCGCGAGGGTGGCCATCGCCCCTGCCTGGCAGGGACGCATCATGACTTCCACCGCCACCGGCCCGGATGGCGGCAGTTTCGGTTGGATTAATCCGGAAATCATCGCAGCCGGCATCAAACCCGAAGCGGAACGCACGGGCCTCACCAAACACATTCATGTCTTCGGCGGTGAGGAGCGCTTCTGGTTCGGTCCCGAAGGCGGGCCGTTTTCCTTGTTCTTCCCGCCAAAAGTCGAGCAGACCTTCGCTAACTGGAAAACCCCGGCGATCATCGACACCGAGGCTTTCGAAACAGCGGCACCTCCCACTGCCGACAGCGCGACCTTCACCAAATCCACGCAGCTACCCAACCGCGCGGGCACGGTCTTTTCGATGGATTTGAAACGCAAGGTCACCCTCGCCACCGTAACAGAGCTGGCAGGATTGTGTGGCGGCACCATCCCCGAAGGAGTAAAAAGTGTCGGCTACATCACGGAAAACTTGGTAAAAAATTCCGGTGAAAACGAATGGACCCGCCAAACCGGAGCGCCATCGATCTGGATGCTCGGCATGTTCAAACCAAGCCCCGGAACCACCATCGTCATCCCCTTCAAGCCCGGTGATGCCGCGGAGCTCGGACCCATCGCCAACACCGCATATTTCGGTGAGATTCCCAAATCCCGGATCAAGTTCGGCAAGTCCGCACTCTTCTTCAAAGGAGATGGCAAGGAGCGCGGCAAACTCGGCATTCCTCCTAAACGCTCGATGGGCATCGCGGGCAGTTGGCAGTCGGACTCCGGCACACTGACCCTGGTAAGGATCCCACCTAACAAAAATTACACCGGCGCAGCTTGGCCTTACGTCGATTCCCAATGGAAAGAAGACGTCGATCCCTTCGGTGGCGATCTGCTCAATGCCTACAACGATGGCCCGCCGGAACCTGGAGCCAAAGCACTCGGTCCGTTTTACGAACTGGAAACCTCAAGCCCCGCCCTGTTTCTCAAGCCCGGAGAATCGCACACCCACACTCAGTTCACCGTCCACCTCACCGGCCCGCGCGAAAAGCTTGATGCCATCGCCAAACGCACGCTCGGCGTGGACTTGGACACGATTGAGGGAGCTTGGTGAAGCTCTCGAAAATCATAAAACTGATGAAATCATCCTCCTGGCTCCCTTGCGTTGCCATTCTTTGCAGCGTCCTGTCTTTTGCCACAGCCCAGGGCAAGGATGACACCGTGAACGCCGGGACGACCCTGCGCATCGAAGACCTGCGCTGCGAGTATCTCGTCGATCCGCTTGGCATCGATACGGCGCAGCCGCGCTTCAGTTGGAAGCTGGTCGATGCGGAAAAGACGCGCGGTCAGAAGCAGAGCGCGTGGCAGGTCGTGGTGACCGGCGAGCCGATCGAGACTGCGGGTGAGGCACTTCTCCTCTGGGACTCCGGCAAGGTGGATTCGGAAGAATCCGTGAACAATGTCTATGCTGGGGAAGCGCTCCAATCGAATCAGGCGGCGCGTTGGAAGGTGCGGGTGTGGGACAAGGAGGGTCAACCCGGAGCATGGAGCAAGAACGCGCGGTTTTCGATTGGATTGTTAGAAAAATCCGACTGGAAGGGCTCATGGATCCGCCTGGCTGCGGCAGAGGACGTGAAGCACATCTGGTATCGGAAGAACTTTGATTTGGAGAAGATTCCAGGCCAGGCCTTCGCGCATGTGTGTTCCATCGGATACCACGAGCTATATGTGAACGGCCAGCGCGTCGGCAATACGGTGCTGGCACCTGCCGTGACAAATCTGACAAAACGCGCGTTCTACGTGACCTATGACATCGCTCCGCTTCTGCGGACGGGCAAGAACGTGATCGCCGTGTGGACCGGCCCCGGCTGGGCGCGGGCTGATGGGTCGTTTGGTAAGGGCGTGTGGAAGCAGGATTCGATCCTCAAGTGCCAGGTGGACATGAGCGGTGGCCGCAGCCTCCAGACGGATGAAAGTTGGAAGTGCCGGATCAGTTGCAGCGAGAACCTCGGCTTGTGGAAAGGCGGCGGAAAGGGAGAATACGGCGGCGAATCGGTCGATGCGCGGGCCATGGTGGCCGGATGGAACGAGGCCGGATTTGATGACAGCGGTTGGGCCAATGCGAGCATCTATCAAAAAGAAGCGATCCTATCCGCGCAGATGCTCGAACCGGATCGCAAGTTGGAAACGCTGCATCCGGTTTCAATGAGCGAAGGTGATGGATGCCACATCTTTGACATGGGGCGCAATTTCACCGGTTGGATTGAATTCAAGCTGCGCAATGGCAAGGAAGGACAGGTGATTCGATTCACCACCGCGAACCGCGAAGGTAAGATCATCGAATACAAACAAGAGAGTCAATACATCCACGACGCCAGCGGCACCGGCACATTCAGCCACCGGTTCAACTACACGGCCGGACGCTGGATCACCGTGCACGGGCTGGGATACAAACCGGACCTCAGCGACCTGATCTGCCACACCATCAGCAACGACCGCGTGCGGACCGGGCGTTTCGAGTGTTCCAAGCCGATGTTTCACGAGATCTACGAGACTGACCTGCGGACCTACCTCGCCTGCACCGTCAACGGCGTGACCATGGACTGTCCGCATCGCGAGCGCTACGGTTATGGTGAAATCGCTCTGGCCTGCTCGTGGGGATGCGCGATGCCGCATTTCGATTCGGCCGCCTATTACCGCAAGGTCGCGCAGGATTGGTTCGATGTGCAGCGCGAGGACGGCTTCGTGAACACCATCGCGCCCCAGGTTTACAAGGGCGCGGGTGGTACCTTGTGGAGCAGCGCACCGGTAACCATGAGTTGGGAATACTTCAAAGCATACGGTGACAAACGCCAGCTAGAGACCGCCTACGGACCGATGAAAAAATGGCTGGATTTCCTCAGTCGCTCGGTTTCCGAAGACGGCGTGCTGGTCGCCTACGAGAACGCCGCGCGCTTTCTCGGCGACTGGGCGACCCCGCACGGCAGCGAATACGGCAACACGCCCGCGGCCCAACTGTTCAACAACTGTGTCTATGCCTACGACCTGATGGTCCTGGTGCAGGCGGCAAAAGTCCTCAGCAAGGAGGAGGATGTGAAAATCTATCAGAAACGACTCGACGATTTGAGGCGCAATGCGCACAAGCATTTTTATGACGCGGAGAACAATCGCTACATCGACGGCAGGCAGCTCTCGATGGCATTTCCACTCTACGTCGGCATCACGCCGGAAAGCGAGCGGGAGGCGGTGTTGGCAGGGTTTATCGAAGAGATTTCATCCCGCAAGCCCTACCTCGACACCGGCAGTTCGGGTCTGCCGATTCTGCTCAAGTATCTCGTCGAGGACGCGGGGCGCGCCGACCTGCTCTTCCGTTGCCTCAACCGGACCGAGCAGCCAGGCTACGGCTACTTCCTCAAGCGCGGCGAAACGACATGGCCCGAATACTGGCCCATCGATGGTGAGGACAGCCGTATCCACACCTGCTACACCGGCATTTCCGGATATTTCACCAAAGCGATTGGCGGTATCCTGCCCGATCCCGAGCGCTACGGTATGAAACAATTCCTCATCAAACCCAAACTTGTCGGCGATCTAACCTACGCCAACACGACCAGCGGGTCGTATTACGGCCGGATGGTGAGCAATTGGTCGCGAATGGACCGCAAGGGCACTTTTGAGATCGAGGTGCCGCCTAACACGACAGCCAAGCTGTTCCTTCCAGGAACAACGATCGACGACATCCGGGAAGGCGACCAACCTGTGGCCCAGGCACCCTGCGTGAAACATCTCGGCGCGGAGAACGGTTGCCAGGTTTTCGCCATCGGATCCGGACACTACGTCTTCACCAGCACCTCGGTATCGGTTGCGGATTGAGCGACGTCTGCAAAAATGCGTCAGGCATCCTGATCCCACCGGAAAATGATTTGGCATATTTCCCGTGAATTGGCGATTGCCTCCATGATGCCGGGTCTGCATTCTTGAGGTGCGCTTCGTGTGTCCATTGGTACGAGCCGACTGATTGACACATCCATTTTCACCTCATCATTTCCGCCATGACAGATTCCATCAAACATCGTCTCGCCGTTTGCAGTTGGTCGCTGCAGCCCGCCAGTCCGGAGGAACTTTTCTCGCGTCTGGCGACTTTGGGGTTGTACCGTGTCCAATGCGCACTGGACCCGATTCTGGAATGCCCAGATGTCTGGAAAAACTTCGGAGAAGCCTGCAAACAGGAAGGCGTGACTCTGGTCTCCGGCATGTTTGGCACGGCTGGCGAGAATTACGCGACGCTGGAAACGATCCGCCTGACGGGCGGACTCGTGCCGGATGCGACATGGGAAAAAAACTGGAAACACATCCAGGCCGCGGCGCGCCTGGCCGACGAACTCGGCATGCGTCTCGTCAGCTTTCACGCCGGGTTTCTGCCCCATGAAGAGAGCGATCCGGATTTCCACAAACTCAAACAGCGGCTTCAACAGGTGGCGGAGGAGTTCGCCGCGCGGAACATCGGGCTGGCATTGGAGACCGGTCAGGAAACCGCCGAAACCCTGCGTTCGTTTCTGGAAAATCTGGGTTGCCCGAATGTGGGAGTGAACTTTGATCCCGCCAACATGATCCTGTATGGGAAGGGCGACCCGATCGAGGCGATGCGCGTTCTTGGACCATGGATCCGGCAGGTTCACGTCAAGGATGCCAAGGCCACCCTGCAACCGGGAACATGGGGCGAGGAAGTCGTCGCAGGCACCGGCGAAGTGGACTGGAAAGCGTTTTTCTCCACGTTGGAAACACTCGGTTTTCAAGGGGATTGCTGCATCGAACGGGAAGCCGGCGCTCAGCGAACGGAAGACATCCGCTCCGCGAAATCCATGGTGGAATCGCTGGCCGGCTGAGTCATCGTCGCTGTCAAAAAGTTGATAGAAAATCATTCCTCACCCAGCCAGAAGATACTTCAAAGAACCATCATCATGAAAAAAATTCCATCATCGCCCAGCAAAGTGAATGTCGCGGTCGTCGGACTCGGCTTCATGGGCATCACCCATCTCAAGTCCTATCAGAAAATCAAAGGCGCGCGAATCGTCGCGGTGTGTGATTCGGTGAGGGAACCGGTCAACGGCATCCTTGCTGGAGCAGGTGGCAACATCCGTGGTGCGGACGTCCTGGATCTCGGACGGAAACTCAGGGTTTACAAGAAACTCGAGGACCTTCTAACGGATCCGGAAGTGGACTTGGTGGACTTGTGCGTGCCCACGCCCTTGCATGTGCCACTGACGGTTGCCTCGCTGAAGGCAGGCAAACACGTGGTTTGCGAAAAACCACTCGCCCGCACGGCGGCCCAAGCGCGGCAGATCATCAACGCAGCCCGCACCGCCAAGGGTTTCCTGCTGCCTGCCATGTGCATGCGCTTCTGGCCCGAATGGGCATGGCTCAAGGATGCCGTGGATGACGGACGTTTCGGCAATGTGCTCGCAGCACGTTTCCGGCGGGTCTCGGAAAACCCGGGTTGGAGCCGCGACAGCTATTTCAACGGCGCTCAGTCGGGCGGTGCCCTGCTGGACCTGCACATTCACGATACCGACTTCGTCCAATTCCTGTTTGGTATTCCAAAAAGTGTATTCTCCAGCGGCCTGACAAGGGTGAGCGGTGCGATCGACTACGTGGTCACACAATACCAAGTCGCCTGTGGCGCGGTGGTTTCCGCAGAAGGCACCTGGCTGATGACCGCCGGTCATGGTTTTAACATGAGTTATACCGTCAACTTCGAAAAAGCGACGGTGGACTTTGATTTGAAACGGGGGGGCGAGGCTCTGATGGTGTATGAAGAAGGTCGCAAGCCGCGGGTGATGCGCTGCAAAGGCGCGGATGGATACGTCGGCGAACTGCGCCACATGATCGAATCCATCCAGGCGGGCAAACCACCGACCACCGTCACCCCGGAAGATGCATTGAACGCCGTGCGCATCTGCGAAGCCGAGGAAAAATCCATCCGCCTCGGCAAGTGTATTGCTCTGGCATAAACGGTTGAGCCTTTTCCGGAACGAACCTGGTTCCAATCCGCATATTTCACCCTGCGGGCTTGACCTTCGGGTCCTTAAGAGAAACCTTCCGCCCTGAAAAACGGTTTTTCTCCATCCTCATGCACACCATCGTTGCAAAATCCCAGCTCAGCCCGAATGTCACCCGACTCGACGTCGAGGCTCGGCGTATCTCCGAAATCCGCCATCCGGGCCAATTCGTGATCGTCCGCCGCGGCGACGGAGCCGAACGTATCCCTCTCACCATCGCCGATGCCGACCCGGAGAAAGGCACGATCGCACTGGTCATCCAGGCGGTCGGGAAATCCACCCGCGAGCTTGTCGCGTTGGAACCAGGCGATTTCATCAAGGATATTTCCGGCCCGCTCGGGCATCCCACCGAGATGATTACCTCCGGCCGCGCGATGTGTGTTGGCGGCGGCGTGGGCACCGCTGTGGTGCATCCGATGGCACAAGGGCTTCAACGCCTCGGAGTGGAGGTCATCAGCGTGATCGGCGGACGCTCGAAGGAGTGGGTGATTTTTGAAGAAGAACTGGGCAAACTTGGCAAAGTCGTTGTCTGCACCGATGACGGCAGTTATGGCCGTAAAGGTTTCGTCACCGATGCCGCCCGCGAAATCCTTGATGCCGGCGGCGTGGATGTTGTCTATGCCGTGGGACCGGTGCCGATGATGCGCGCCATCGCCAATCTAACGAGACCCTATGGCGTGCACACCATCGTTTCACTCAATCCGGTGATGGTGGATGGCACGGGCATGTGCGGCGGGTGCCGCGTGGACGTCGGCGGCGCCACCCGTTTCGCCTGCGTCGATGGCCCGGAATTCGACGGCCATCTCGTGGATTTCGATCTATTGGCCGACCGCCTCGGCACTTACCGCGAATTCGAGGAAAAAGCCGTGCACGCCTGTGATGCCGGTAACTGCCGTATCGGACTTGAACACGGTCAAAAACCTACTTCCCACACACCATGAGCGAGCCGAAAATCCCACTCAAAGACCGTATGAAAATCGACCGGCAGATGATGCCGGAACAGGATGCTACCCAACGCGCCGGAAATTTTCTCGAAGTAAATCTCGGTTTCACCGAGCAGATCGCGCTGATGGAGGCGCAGCGCTGCATCCAGTGCAAGGAACCCAAGTGCATGCAAGGTTGCCCGGTCATGGTCAACATCCCGCGCTTCCTCGAGTTCATCGTCGAGGGCGACCTGCCATCCGCCGCACGCAGCTTGTTCGGTGACAACGCTCTGCCCGCCATCACCGGTCGCGTCTGCCCGCAGGAAGTCCAGTGCGAGGTCCAGTGCGTGCGCGGCGTCAAGGGCAAACCCGTTGCCATCGGATACCTCGAACGTTTCGTCGCCGATTGGGCGCGGGCCCACGAAGGCACCGTCACCCTCACCCCCCGGCCACCGACCGGAAAGAAAATCGCCATCGTAGGTGGCGGTCCGGCCGGCCTAACCGCTGCGGGCGAGTTGCTCAAACTCGGCCATGAGATCACGATCTACGAAGCGCTTCACAAACCCGGCGGCGTGCTTGTCTATGGCATCCCCGAGTTCCGCCTGCCGAAACAAATCGTCGAAGAAGAGGTCGAGCGTCTCATCGAGGCAGGCGTCAAAATCGAGAACAACGTGGTCATCGGCCGGACTTATACCTTGCCCGAGTTGATGGAATCCTTCGATGCTGTTTTCCTCGCCAACGGTGCGGGGCTGCCGGTGTTCATGAACATCCGCGGAGAGAACTACAAGGGTGTCTATTCCGCCAACGAATATCTAACACGCGTCAACCTCATGGAGGCCTACGCCGAAGGCGCGGACACACCGGTGCTGCGATCCAAGCGGGTGGCCGTGGTCGGCGGCGGCAACGTGGCCATGGATGCCGTGCGCACCGCCAAACGATTGGGTGCGGAACGCGCGATGATCGTTTACCGCCGGACACTCGCGGAAATGCCGGCACGCATCGAGGAAGTCCACCACGCTTTGGCGGAGGGAGTTGATTTCGAAACCCTCATCGCCCCGCTCGAAGTCATCGGCGACGAAAAAAAGTGGGTCAGCGGCCTCCGCTGCGAACGCATGGAACTCGGCGAACCCGACGCCTCCGGACGCCGCAGTCCGAAACCCATACCCAACTCCGAGTTCATCCTCGACTGCGACGCCGTGGTCGTGGCCATCGGCACCCGCGCCAACCCGCTCCTCACCGCCACCTGTCCCGACCTCAAACTCAACAAGTGGGGCAACATCGAGACCGACGAAAATGGCATGACCAGCATTCCCGGCATCTTCGCCGGCGGCGACATCGTCCGTGGCGCGGCTACCGTCATCCTTGCCATGGGCGACGGCAAACGCAGCGCGAAGGCAATCGATGATTGGCTGATGAAAACCACCGGCCGTTAGGAGTATCCCATTTTGGCGCTTGGAAGCGCAGTCGATCCGTGCACAATGGCGACCATGCAAACGAAAGCCGTTTCATTGTTGCAGGAGCTGACGGAAGCCCACTCGGTGCCGGGCCACGAGGATGAAGTCCGCGCGATCTTTGTCGACGAGCTTGAGGAATGCGGCGATCTCTCCACGGATCGGAACGGCTCGGTGTTTTGTGAAATCGGCAGCCAGGGTCCGCGGGTGATGGTGGCCGGGCACATGGACGAGGTGGGTTTTCTGGTGCAAAACATCACGCCGGAGGGATTCATTCAGTTTCTTCCCGTCGGCGGTTGGTGGGAACACAACCTGCTCTCGCAACGTGTCGAAATCCTTACCCGCAACGGCGAGAAAATCCTCGGCGTGGTGTCATCCCGCCCTCCTCATTTCCTGCCGGATGCCCAACGCCGCCAGGTGATGTCCATCGAGCAGATGTTCATCGACGTCGGTGCCGAATCCCGACGGCAGGCAGTGGAGGAATTCGGTATTTCGTTAGGTGATCCGATCGCTCCTTGTTCCATGTTCACGCAGATGACTCGTGAGGATTATTACATGGCCAAGGCCTTCGACAACCGCGTCGGCATGGCCGGCGTGATCCAATCTGGACAAATCCTCTCCACCTCCCAGCACCCGAACCGCCTCATCCTCTGCGGAACCGTCCAAGAGGAAGTCGGCCTGCGTGGCGCGAAAACCGCTGCCGCCTTTGCCACCCCGGACGTCGCCATCGTGCTCGAAGGTCCCCCGGCGGATGACGCGCCGGGATTCTCCCGCTCCGAGTGCCAGGGACGACTTGGCGGCGGAGTGCAAATCCGCATTTTCGATCCCACCGCCATCGCCAATCCCCGCCTCGTGGCGTTGGCCGTCGAAACCGCGCGCGCGGAGGGCATCAACCACCAGATCACCGTCCGCCGCAGCGGTGGCACCGACGCCGGTTCATTCCATCTGGCCAACTACGGCATCCCCAGCATCGTGCTCGGTGTCCCCGCTCGTTACATTCACTCGCACAACGCCATCATCGATATCAACGATTACATTCAAATGATTTCGTTAGTCATTGCGTTGGTCCGGAAGCTTGATCAGGAGGCTGTGGACGGGCTAACGGCATATCTTTGATAGTTTGTTAAAAAGTTAGCCAAAATTGTTTCTGTTGCTGATTTTCAGCTGGCACTGCAGCGCACTCTGAGTTTTGCTCCGCGTCATGACCTATCAGCGACTTCTTACAACGATATTTGCTTCACTCACACTCAGCGGTTCCGGCATTCTTCGGGTATCCGCCCAACTCCCCACAGTGGATAAAAAACCATGGCAGGGCTACTACACCGCATTCGCTAACAAGCACTATCAATTCACCGTCACCTCTGATGGTAAAATCACACTCACACCGATTGGAGACAAAGGTGAGCCCGTAGCCCAAAAAATGACCATTCCCATTGACGTCACCATTCAGGCGATCTCGCCGGATGGCAAAGTCACTAACAAAAAAATTAAAATGGAATCCCTCCAGCCCACCGAACCCGCCACCAATAAACTCGTAAAGACCGGCTTCACCGGAAAGATCACCGGCGATTCCTCCTTCGAGGTCATCATCGAACAACAGCGCAATGTGATCTCTATCGGAGGACGCATGCTGGACACCGGAACATTCAAAAAAAATCCGCTCCGTTTCTCAATCCAAGTGAAATTCCCGGATCCTTATCTTTATGCCATCAAGACAGGCAGGAAGGAGGAAAAAGCATTCGAAAAAACCATCGATAAGGACCGAATCGACATCAAATGGACCGATGGCAAACGCAAGAAATTCAAACTCGTGGAAAAAGCGGACGCGATCACCAAGGAAAGCAATGGTACCGGGATCACAAGCGCGGAAATCGACATCAACTCCTACAAAGGCAAAAAATTCGAGTTTGTTTCTTCCCCAAACTCCTCGATGACCTTCTCAAACGACCAACCCACCCCACTGCATTATGGATTTACCATCGTTTGGACATCCGACTCCGACAAGGACCCTGAAGGCAAAGCCCGGCTTTCCTTCGAGGTGAAATAAGCGAATTGGCAACTTTTTGTTCGAGTGAACATCTTTTTTCTTGCGTCTGGCAGTTTTTTGCTTAATTTTGCTCTCAACACAAACCACCACCCCACATGGCCGCAAAAACAACACCTGAAGAATCCGCAAACGAAAAACTCCAAGACGCCCGCAAGCGCAATCTGGACCTCGCCATCGCCCACATCCAAAAAGAATTCGGCGAAGCCGCCATCATGCGCCTCGGCGATGACAAATGCGTCGATGTCGATGTCATCCCCACCGGCAACCTGCTCATCGACCGCGCCCTCGGCGTTGGCGGTTTTCCACGCGGCCGCATCGTCGAAGTTTTCGGCCCGGAATCCTCCGGTAAAACCACCCTCACCCTCACCGCAATCGCCCAAGCCCAAAAACGCGGCGGCCTCGCGGCCTTCATCGACGTCGAACACGCGCTCGACCCCCAATATGCCAGAAAACTCGGCGTCAACCTGGACGACCTGCTCATTTCCCAGCCCTCCTCCGGTGAAGAAGCCCTGCAAATCGTTGAAGCCCTCGTGCGCTCCAATGCCATCGACGTCATCGTGCTCGACTCCGTGGCGGCCCTAGTCACCAAGCAGGAGCTCGACGGCGAGATCGGCGACTCCACCGTGGGTGCCCAAGCCCGCCTGATGAGTGCCGCCATGCGCAAACTCACTGCCCTGATTTCAAAAGCACGCACCGTTTGCATCTTCACCAACCAGATCCGCGAGAAAATCGGAGTGATGTTCGGCAATCCGGAAACCACTCCCGGTGGACGCGCCCTCAAGTTCTTCGCCTCCGTGCGTGTCGATATCCGCCGAATTGGCCAGATCAAGGCCACCGACGGCACCGTCACCGGCAACCGCACCAAGATCAAAATCGTCAAAAACAAGGTCGCTCCCCCTTTCACCGAGGCTGAGTTTGACATCATGTATAACGAAGGTATCTCATCCACCGGATCCTTGCTTGACCTGGCTCTTGAAATGGAAATTATACAGAAACGTGGCTCTTGGTTCTCCTACAACGGCACTCAACTCGCACAAGGCCGAGATGCTGCCAAGGAACTTATCAAAGGCGACGCTGCCCTCTACGAAGACCTTGAATCCAAGGTTAAGGAAGGACTTGAAACCAAAAAGAAAAAGTAACCGCCACAGTTGAAACCGAATGACATTCAACGCTCCGTGCGAGCTCAGCGATTTGACCGAGTGACTGGTGACGCACCAGTCATCGGACGTGTTTCTCGCATACCAGGGACAGGGCTACCGAGGGGCGCCAAGGGCGTCCGAAAGAAAAGACGCCACGGAGAAAGCCGGCAAGAAGACCGCCACCGGACGCAGCAAAAGACGGCGATTTGGGTGTGGTCCTCGGCTTTTGTCTTGCTGGCCTTCGGCGTGATAGGTGTCGCCGTGGGATTATGGATTAAGTCATCCAAAGCGACCTCCGCAAATGCGGAGGTCGGCACCAGCGCGATCTATCCTATGGAAAAACGGACGATCTCCCGATTTGAATCGCCCAGCGAGGAGGCGGCTCTGGATTGCGTAAAACGAGCGCTGTTGGTGCGCGACCCGGCAATGGTTCCTAAATATTTCAGGCTCGGAACCACCGATCCCGATACGGTGGTTACATTTTTGGAAAACATGGCCAAAACCGATGGCCCTGTCACCGGTTATTCATGGCTCAGCAGCATGGATCGTAATGGCATGCTGATCGATGGAGTCGTGATTAAGGGAGAACGCGGCTATTCACCGAGAAACCGCCTGGCCCTGCTGACACCCGATGAGAATGGAAAATGGCTGATCGATTATGATGCCTTCGCGCGGACGAGTAAACCCGCGTGGGACGGAGTGCTCGACCCAAAATACACGGGCGGTTTGGTCCGGGTGTTTGTTGCAAGAGACAGGTATTATAACAGCGTGTTCGCCAAAGATTCGGAATGGTCCTGTTACCGATTGTCCTCTCCGGATTGGAAGGAGGTTCTTCTGGGATACTGCCGACAAAACACCCCTGAATTGGTGGCCATCACACGAGTCATCGACAATGCCAGAGTATCAGGAGATAACTCAGGGACTACTCGCATGACTCTGGAAATCGAGCGCGTGGAGGGAGCTGAACCCAGACAGTTCCGCATCACACGGGTTTGGGCCGAAGACTGGGTGATGTCGGCAACGCCGTTTGACGAACCTTTCAAATGATCTGAAAGCCGATTCTGCGGGCTTGCCGGGTGGATCAGGGCTGATATAGGGTTTCCCCATGTTGAGGATCACCTGCAAATTCATGATACTTTCTGCGGCCTGTATGGCGATGACCCGCTGCGGACCATCGTCGATGGCATTAGGTAACCTGGGCGGACCGACGGTTGAGGAACGCAACGCGAAAATCGCAACCGAACCCACGGGCGGATTTTTCTATGGCAGACGCTATTTTGTCGAAAAGACCCGGTTTTGGGGGTATTTGCGCCAGCCCCGCCAGCCGTGGAATCAGGCAAAGTTGGTGATCATGCGCGAGGACAAAACCCACACGCCCGACCGAATGTCCGAGAGCGGCCCTCCCGGCCAGCGATACGCTTATGACAGTAATTTCGAATACCGGATCCACGGATATTACACGGGAAAAGAATCCTACGAACCAAACAGCAATCAGTTTTTGCCCGAGTTCATGTTGACCAGCTATGAAGTGCTGGATCGCCAACCCGGTTGGCTTTTCCGCCCAACCGATCACTACGACCGGTTCCAAGTCTCCATGGTTCCCCGGCCGTGATCAGGCCACGGCGACTTCTACTTGCTTGTCAACATCCTCCCGGAGGTTCTCGATGATGTATTCCTGGCGTTCCGGGGTGTTCTTGCCCATGTAGAATGCCAGCAATTCCTTCACTCCCTTGCCTTCCTCGTATTCCACCGGGTCGAGCCGCATCTCCGGGCCGATCATGAAGCCGAACTCATCGGGCGAGATTTCGCCGAGGCCCTTGAAGCGCGTGATCTCCGAGGCCTTGCCGAGTTTATTGATCGCCTTGCGGCGCTCGTCCTCGTCGTAGCAATAGATGGTTTCCTTCTTGTTGCGGACACGGAAGAGAGGCGTTTGCAGGATGAACAAATGACCATCGCGGATCATTTCAGGGAAAAACTGCAGGAAAAACGTGAGCAACAGCAGACGGATGTGCATACCATCCACATCGGCATCGGTGGCGATGACGACTCTGTTATAACGGAGCGCATCGATGCCGTCCTCGATATTGAGCGCGGCCTGGAGCAGGGCGAACTCCTCGTTTTCATAGACGATCTTGCGTGGTAGGCTGAAGGT
Source organism: Akkermansiaceae bacterium (assembly GCA_903906515.1). Taxonomy (GTDB): domain Bacteria; phylum Verrucomicrobiota; class Verrucomicrobiia; order Verrucomicrobiales; family Akkermansiaceae; genus Luteolibacter. The sequence goes on along the minus strand of CAIVKO010000191.1, from coordinate 6,998 downwards.
GTTGAGCGGCTTTCCGCGCAGCGAGAACACCGCCTGAATTTCAACGTCACGACTCTTGGTGATGGAACCGGAGGCGGAGTCTCCCTCGGTGATGAAGAGGGTGGATTCCTCGCGGCGTTTGTGTTTGCTATCGAATCGCACGCGGCAGTCGCGGAGTTTCTTGTTGTGAACTTTCGCCTGTTTTGATCGCTCGCGGGCCAACTTCTGCACACCTTTGAGGTCCTTGCGCTCGCGTTCGGCGGAGAGGATGCGCTTCTGGATACACTCGGCCACCTGCGGGTTCTTGTGCAGATAGTTGTCGAGGTTGGTCTTGAGGAAATTCCCGATGAAGGTGCGCAGCGACTCTCCTTCTGGCACAATGGTCGCCGAACCGAGCTTGGTTTTGGTCTGGGATTCAAAAACCGGCTCCACGATCCTAACACAAATCGCCGCCTCGATGCCGGCGCGGATATCAGCGGGCTCGTATTGTTTCTTGTAGAACCCGCGGATCACCTGGACCAGCGCCTCACGGAATGCGGCAAGGTGGGTGCCGCCTTGCGAGGTGTTCTGGCCGTTGACGAATGTGTAATATTCCTCGTTGCTCTCGGCGGTATGCGTGAAGGCGATCTCGATATCCTTGCCCACCAGATGGATTGGCGGATAGAGCGCCTCGTTCTCCATTTCTTCGCGCAGAAGGTCCAGCAACCCGTCTTTCGCGCGGAATTTCTTGCCGTTGAAAACCACCGTGAGCGCCGGATTCAGATAGGAATAATACCGGCACATCTTCTCGACGAAAGGCTCCTTGTATTTCGCCTTGGCGGGGAAAATCGAGCGATCGAGTTCAAATGCCAGGCGCGTGCCGTTCGCTCCGTCGTCACGACGCGGGTGCTTCATATCGACGGTGAGCTGACCCTTGGAAAACTCCAGTGCTTTGGTCTCACCCTCACGCCAGGCCTGGATCTCGAAAAAGTCGGAAAGCGCGTTGACCGCCTTGATACCGACGCCGTTGAGTCCCACGGATTTCTTGAATGCCTCGCTGTCGTACTTCGCTCCGGTGTTGATCTGGGCGGCGCAGTCGAAAAGTTTGCCAAGCGGAATGCCACGGCCGAAATCGCGGACTTCCACGCGACCTTCCTCGTCGATTTCCACACGGATCTCCTTGCCGTAGCCCATGATGTGCTCGTCGATCGAGTTGTCGATGGCCTCCTTGAGCAGGATGTAGAGCCCGTCGTCGGGCGAGGTGCCGTCGCCGAGTTTGCCGATGTACATACCCGGCCTCATGCGGATGTGTTCGCGCCAATCGAGTGATTTGATATCGTCTTCGGTGTAGTCTGCAGCCATAGGAAATTTTTACTTCGGAATTCCTAAACGGTTCCCACCCCGGACGCAAGGGCGGGAAATGAATTGTCTGATTTCCTGCCCGCAGTGGCTTCACTGAAGTTACCAAGCGAGACGGCGAAAAATGGCAGGGACCGATCCTCCGGGCGGTCCGTAGAATGGAAGGAGAACGGGGTAACCATGGAAATGCTTGATATCGACTCACGGCTGATCGTTCGTATCTCATTCTCGTGGGCCGCCCGGAATGCCCAGCTGCTTTTAGCAGCGTAAGAAAACCGCGAAGCGCATTCCGCATGGCCGCCAGGCAATTCGGGTCCCTGCCTTCAGCAATATTCAGACAGCCCCCCAAGAATCGCTTGCCAGCAGCAGGTATTAATGGTAATTATTTTGGCATGAGCATTACCATTACTCTTGGCAAGTCCGGGCGGCTCGTTGTCCCAAAGGCCATTCGGGACAGTCTCGGATTGCGTGAGGGAAGTCGCCTAAAACTCGATGTGCAGGGGGGTAAAATCCATGCCGCCCCGGAAGCCGACTTGATAAAGATCGAAATGAAAAACCAATTTCCGGTCATCCAAGGCAGCCCGTCCTTGAATCCGGTTGATATCGTCCGTGCCATCAAAGCGGATCGCGATGAGCGCGATGAACGTGCTTTGTCACCCGCCCGTCGCAACCTGAAATGAAATCCGCAATCGATTCCTCGGTGATCATCTCCGCCTTGATCGGTGAGGCTCCTGATCACAATGCCTGTCATGTGATCCTCTTGTCCGCCAGGCATTCGATCCATGCTCACGCGCTCTCGGAAACCTTTAGCATCCTCACCGGAGGGCGACTCGGACTGCGCATTCCCGCTTTTGATGCGGCATCGCTTCTGAAGGAGCAAGTCGCACCCCGTCTTAATGTGGTATCGCTAACGGAAACAGACCTTTTGACCGCCTACGGCGAAACCGAAGCCCGAGGAATCCGTGGCGGAGCAATCCACGATTACCTGCATCTCGTCGCCGCACGAAAGGCAGGTGCAAAACGGTTTTACACTCTGAACGCGGTCGACTTCCTGTCCTTTCATCGTCCCGGTGACCCGGAAATCGTTCATCCATGATTCCGCACGGAACTCGGACTTCATTTCGCAGGAAACACGGTTTCCTCCCTGGACTTGGAGCCGCGTCCGAAGCCGTCGCCGATATCTTTGCTGGTAACAAAGAGCATCAGCGAAATAAGCAGCAGGGCGCAGGCGGTCTGGAGGATTTCCAGCGGTTTTGCCTTGACCGGACGACCGAAGATTTTCTCCAGAATGGCCAGGGTGATGTGGCCGCCATCGAGCACGGGAAATGGCAGCATGTTGAGTACGGCGAGGTTCACATTGAAAAGCACCATAAAGGCGAGGATCCGCCGCCAGCCTTCTTCGGTTTGCAACAATTGATACAACATTTTTCCGATGCCCCATGGTCCGCTCAGGTGATCCACGCCGATGCTCGAATTGCTGGCTTTCACGCTGGTGATGGTGACCCACATCATCGTCAGGCTATCCTTGACCTGCTGGAGCGGCTCCGGATGAACGATGCGGACATCCAGACCCGCGGTGCGGTCCCACAGAATGCCGATCATCGGATTCAAACCCGCTGGTTTGAGCGGGACCTCGGGTGTGACATCCACCTCGCGGGTGGCTCCGGCGGCGGTCTGAATGCTGAGATGCACGGTTTTCCACTTCTGATCCTTCAGGTATTGGGAAAAATGTTCGATGCTGAGTAGTTTTTGGCCATCGATGGTCAGCACCCGGTCGCCCTTGGCCAGTCCGGCATCGGCGGCGGGGCTATCCTTGCTGACGGCTTCGACGATGGCCGGTCCGGCTGGTTCGATGCCCACCTTGCGAAGTCCGCGGCGCTGGAACCACTTGGATTTCTCGGTTTCAAAGCCGGATTTCAAAAGCACGGGCGCGGTCTCACCAGGGCGTTGCACTGTGTAGGTGATCTCTTGGCCGCGGCTGAGGATGATGCGCTCGCTGATCGCGTTGAGGGAACCGGCAAATCCATTGACCGGCTCGCCGTTGATTTCGATGATCTTGTCGCCGACTCGAAGCCCTGCCTTTTCCGCAGGGCTGTCCGGCACGATGTAGCCGATTTCCTGTGATGGCACGAAATCCTTGGGTTTTCCGACATTCCACACCACGAGGGCAAAAACAAGTGCCAGCAACAGCGAAAACAAAGGCCCTGCGAAGGCGACGATGATCTTATCCAGCGGAGTGATCGGAGGCAACGGTTTCTCGGGCTTTTCCCCGCCTTCGATGGACTCCATGGGGGCCATTTGTGGCAGCGCGACGAACCCGCCCGCCGGAATCCAGCCGAGTCCGTATTGCACGCCGTTGATTTCCTTCTTCCAGATCGGCTTGCCGAACCAGATCTGGAATCGATCGATTTGCAGGCCTCGCCATTTGGCCGCCCAAAAGTGCCCCAGTTCATGTACGAAAATGATGAGGTTGAAACACAGCAACACGACGAGGATCAGAAGGATCACATTAAGAGTGGTGACAATGACAGGCATAGGCGCTTGGAGAACGGCGAAAACTTAACGATTCAGGACAGTCCCGCAAGTGCATTAAAATTTCTTGTGCAAGCGGCCATTCCGGAATCCATCATGGCAAGTCCCGCTGACACCGTGCCAATCCTCAGCACGCAATCCACAGGGTTCCTGCGGAAATGATTTGTCAGATGCCCCCATCCCACTGCTTGTCGCCTGCGCAATCCTCCATTACAATACCTACCGTGACCCCGAATAAGAGCCCGAAACCCCGCCCTCCCGGCCATGTGCTTGTGCCGGCCGCCGCCATCGGCGGGCTTTCGCTGGTGCTTGCGACGGGACTGGAAACCCTCGGATTCCTCAAACACCTGAATGCGGAAATCGCCGCGCAGTTTTCCCGGGATGGACAGGAAAAATTTCTGAATCACCTGCCGGACTGGAGTGTCTGGCTGGCAGCCGCTGCGTTTTCCTTCGCCTTGGCCGCAGCCATCCTCGCCACACCCGGCCACGTCCGGCGCGCGATTTTGTGGATCACTGCCGTGGTTTTAACAGGTGCATGGGCCCCGGTTCTAAGCCTTGCCGCACACTCACCCGATATCGCCGCGCCATGGATCGCCACCCTGTGGTCCGGCGTTTGCGCCATGGTCTATGCCGCCAACCACCGCATGACCGCCGATGAAAAAACTCACTACCGCCGATGAACCGTGCCGATTTCCCAGAAGCAGTTAGATCATTGGTCGGCGAACTCAAACGCCTGCCCGGCATCGGCCCGCGCAGCGCGGAACGCATCGCCGTCTGGTTGCTCCAAAGCCCGAAGGCCGATCCCATAGGGCTGGCCAATGTGCTGCAAACCGCCAAGGAAACCATTCGCCCGTGCCAGGTTTGCGGTTTTTTCGCCACGGCCGAGGGATGCGGCATTTGCGACGACCCCAAACGCGACGAGCAAATGCTTTGTGTCGTCGAACAAGCGACCGATGTGCTGCCCTTGGAGCGATCTGGTTCGTTCCGCGGGCGCTACCATTGTCTGGGAGGCAAGCTCTCGCCACTCGACCGTGTTTCACCGGAAGACCTGCGCATTCCGGCGCTGCTGCGGCGTGTCGATGCCGCCGCTGATGAAATCGAGGTCGTGCTCGCGCTGGGATCCGACGTCGAGGGCGAGGCCACTGCGAACTATCTGGTCGAACTGTTGCGCGGCCGCAACTGCCGGCTTACCCGCATCGCCCAAGGCCTGCCCGCCGGCGGCGGTCTGGAACACGCGGATGAACTCACCCTGATTCGCGCCATGCAAGGTCGGCGTAGTATATGAAGCAAGTAATCGAAAAATTCATGTTACAATGAAAAGGATCCTTCATTTGATAATCGCTCTGAGCAGCATTTCGTGTCTGGCGCACGCGGCGGAGAAAAAGAAGACCGAGGTTCCCAAGGCGTCGCCAGTACCGAATTACAGCCCCGCTAAACAACCGGTGGTCACCGGAGAGTTCCCGGTCGGGATCGTTGTCATCACGTTCAAGGAAACCGCGATTCCCGGTTCGATCAGCCAGGCCATCAACACCTTGAAACAGGTCTCCGGCAACAGTCAGGAAGCGGATTCCGGCGTTAGCAGCAAGTCCACGGAATACCAATCCGGAACCAATCAGGATGAGTATTTCAGGACCTATAGCAATGGCATCGCCTGGCCGAAAATCGTGATGATGCCCGACGAGAATACCTACTATCAGGATCCGCATTTCTACGGTTACTACTGCGAATACGACTATTGGGAAAATCCGATCGGATGGAAAGACCGGCAAGAAGGCAATGAACGGGTTGTGAAAATGAACCAGAACGCCCTGCGATTTGCCAACGCTTCCTACCGCGGCACCAAGCTCCGATTCATTTGCTACAACTACATCACGACACGCCAGGCGACACCGCTCAAGGAAGTCAACGACATGTTGCTGCAATTCTATCAAAACCGCAGCGCCGACCCGGATCGGACCCGGGTGGTCAGACAGCGCAAGAGCAGGAAACAAGCACCGCAGACAAACACCTTCGACCCTTGGGACTACTATCAGCCCGTTTGCAAGTGGGGGGAGCCGATGTGGCCCAATTCCAAGATGCAGATCAACGACTCCTCCGGCGGCGTCTTCGCCCATGAACTCGGGCACTGTCTGGGTGCCCCGGACGTCTATCGAATCGGCCGTTACAACGATGGCATCGGTGGCGCGGCAAATCTTCTCGCCTACGGTCCCACTGCCAATGCCTTCAGCCGGTTCTACCACCATGCTTACATCAAGGAGCGGAACCATCCGACGATCAAGGCCTCCGGCACCTACACCCTGCGTCCCCGCCATATCAATCCGCAGGGCGATGAGGCGGTCGGCTACCTGATTCCAAGCAATCACCCGCACTTCATGTATCAGGTGGAATACATTCACCAGGAAAACAGTCCTGTGGGCGTTGGCTCTAACCATGAAGGTATGATCATCTCCGTGGTCAACCTCGGACTGACCAGCTACCTCGGCTCACCGGATTACACATACACCTACCGGCCCAATGATCCTTTTTTCCGCGGCCAAGGCGACACCCAGGATTGCTTGTTCGGGAAATCCCACCACCGCACGGAATTCAACATGACCACTGAGCCGTCGTCCCGCCTGCCAAACCTGCTAGACGGCGGGGTTTCTTTCAAAAACATCGAGGAACACGGCGACACCCTGACGTTTGACGTCGTCATCGAACATCATCCAATCACCGGTAGCGCCTACACGAACTCGATGCTGCCCCAGATCCGGTTGGATGAAATCAGCAATATCCAACCAACGAGCTTCACGATGGACTGCACGATCAAATTCCGTGGTGAACCATTAAAAACCATCTATGGCTTCTGTTGGTCCACCTCGAAAAATCCGACCGTCCGCGATGCCGCTTTCATCCTTGCCCACCGCGAACGATATCGGGGACATGCCATCAACCTCACCCCTAACACAACCTACTACGTCCGCTCCTTCGCTACCAACGGCCTTGGCGTTCGCTACAGCGATGAGGAAAAAATTATTAAAACCCCGGACTTCAAGGCTCCGCCTGCCAACGTCGGGCCGCTATTCACCGATTGTTTCTCTGACAACAACTATCTTTACAGCAAATACAGCAACGAAGATGCCAGTGTGGATTTCATCGGTTACAGTCCG
>CAIVKO010000190.1 GCA_903906515.1 Akkermansiaceae bacterium | reverse complement strand
GGTAAGTATTGGCACCCGAAGAAAAGGGAGAGGGAGGACGGGCCGTGCCACGCACCGCTCGTTCTCTCTTTTCCAAATGATTTTGAAGCGCAGAGTGAACCACAAACAAAAACAACCATGACAGCAGTCCGGGAGAGTCTTTCTTATTTTCTGCGCTTCGTGGTCTAAAAGATAGGGTCCACCTCTTACCTCTACAAAACCCACGGCCCGGGTCCACACCAATTAGCATCCCTTTACGGCTTGCGCGATTGTTCGTCGAACTTCAAGTTCTTAAACAGGTTCTGTTTCAAATCGAACTCCATGTTCCGATCCAGCGGTGTGGGATTGAGGTAGTAGTTGAGCACGACCTTCACCTCGCGTTGGCTCGATATTCCCATCTCAAAACCTGCGGCCAGCTTGCCGTAGAGGGCGCTGACGATTCTCCCGTCCTTTTCAACCGTTCGGACGCGGAAATAGCACTTCAGCTTTCCAACATCCTCCAGATGGCGGATGCCCGGTGCGCTTGGGATTTGGTAGAGCTTGCTCGGCAGCCCCTTTTCCTGCTCGAAGCTTGGCAAATAGCCGGATTCAGGAGCTTGGCGGTGCCAGATGAATTCACCGTGTGCGTATTCCTCGGGTGGATTGGCCGGCTGAATTCCGTCCAACGGATTCGAGAACCCCAGCTTCATCGAAAGGTCGTAATGGTTGAAGTTCGTGTAATCATACTTCACCGTGAACACGAGATCCGGCACGAGCCCCTTGCCCCACGGGGACACCCAATCACCTTCCTTGAGGTCGTAGCCGCAAGCTTTGCCCTGTGCTGGAACTTTCACATTTAAAATCCGTGCATACATGGGAATCGGATTCTCAATTTTGCGCATCAAGGCAACATTCGTTTGATTCCAAGGTTGCCAGCGACCCTCCTTTGCCTCACGAAATGGCTGAAACGGAAAACCGCCATTGTAATACCCCGCTTTCATGATTTCGCCTGCCATGTCCGAATCGCTGCCGCCTTCTGCTGAATAGAGACCTTCGTCGTCAGTCTGACCGTATGTGGAGAGCGGCTTGCGAGTATCCGGCTCCATGAAGACTAGGTGGATTTTCACGCCTGACACCGGCACGAGTTGTTCATCGATTGATTTGATGGTGAGCCGTGCGATCGGGAGTGAGTATTGCTTTTCAGCAGCAGCTGCAATTAGAGAATAGCGAACCAGAACTGGTATGAATCGAAATGTAGTTTTCATGGATTGGATTCGCTGATGGTTTTGATCGAGTCAAAAAAGCCATACACATAGAGGCAGGAAACGTCGCGGATGTCATTGTGAAACCATTTTGCAATTGCACTGACGATGACACGGCTCGGTCTGCTGGCCATGGAGAGCCGTTTGGAGCAAACATCTCGGGCATGGGATAATTGCGATCGTGTTCCAAGCTTTCGAGGTTCTTCTGCCCAACCGGAGTGGGTAGTGCGGGAATGGCTTGGGAAAGCAGTTGGCCCCGCTTAACCGCGTCTGCGGCGATAGCACTGCCCGTAGCATCCGTGTAGAGACTGACGATCCAATCAGGACACCCCGGATGGATGGCCGCCTCATCTACGTGCGTAATATCCGGAAAGACTGCGATGTAATTTCCCCAGCCAGTGGAAAAAAGTGGAGACCGGGTGACCGAGTCGGGCGTATGCGTGGGAAGTTCGCTTGGCAAAACGGGAACGCGCTTTCCGCCTTCGACCCTGTACCATTTCGGGTCCGGTGGAAGATGATCAATTGGATCGTTGGTGTTAAAACCCCAGCCTCCATAATCCGTTCCGGTCAACGCAATTCCAAATAAGGTGGCAATGTTGCCTTTCGCCCTTTCCTGAACAACCCACGCCTTCCTCCCGAAATCTACATGGAGAAGATTTTCGATTACGGCATAACCCGGAGCCCCTTGGAACGGTTCCATTACATCTTCAGTGCTCGAGTAGAAGTTATGGGCTTTTTGCTGAACACTCGTGAATTCATTTTTCCAAGTGAGCGTGCTGCGTGCGGCACCCGCTGCAAAGAGTTTGTGCCAATCGGCCGCCCAAAGTTCCCGCGGATAATCAGGGAGTGACAAGTTATCCCAGTGAACCCATGGCTGATACGCCATCCATGCGACGTTTTCAGCCGCATCACCATCAAAGCACTCGCTGGCAATCGCCGCATCAACCAAGCAGGCATGACCGACTTCCATTGAAAAATTATTCACTGGCATCCCACAGGAGGCAAAACCAAGGCGTGATCCTTCGCTTTACCGAAGGATTTGAACAGGCTGCGGCGGAACGGCTTTAAGAATTTCAGGTCATTGTAGCCAGCGTTCTGCGTTGCGTCGTTCGGGTGCCAG